>DAINPX010000443.1:0-2753 GCA_036743235.1 Melioribacteraceae bacterium | reverse complement strand
GTTTTAGTATCCGAAGTAGCTTCGCCACTGTAAATATTCCATGTCGCAATACCCATTAAGTTAGATATTTCTTCAAATATATTCTCTTTTTGGTTTAAGTATTTAGTTAGTTCTTCTTCGGTATTAATTACTTGAGATTTAGTATTAACAACAAAAACAAATAATAAAAAAACATATATTAATTTTTTCATAGATCACCTATTTAGCTAAAATATAACATCTTTGTTAAAGGATACTGTTCTAAATATTTTTCTAATGTAACGTTATTACCAATATTGGCAAAATTAATATCTCCCCCCATATCAATGTAAGTTGAAAGGAAATCGGAAAAATCCAAAAATTTTAATTCCCACTCGTACCAAGGTTCATCGTGTATAGCTTCAAAAATGCAAGATTCATTATTATTAAGCGGATTAAGAAATATTAAATGTTCGTTCATGCTTGTTCGTGCAAAAGGAATAAAAGGATACTCGTTACTTCCTTTTGGCGTAAATTTCCAGTTTTGGGCACTTCTTTTAGAATATGCTGCAGCCATTTCGTTTAAGCTAAAAATATAGTTGCTGTTCCATATTTTATCGCCAGTGCTCATATCCATATTGTTTGGGAATAAGTCTATAAATCCACCGTTAAAGTTTGCTAAAAATTGTTTGTACGAATTTGGTAAAAATATACATAAATCTCTTTCAACATCGGTTATTAATTCTTCATTCAATTTTTTTTCAAATCTAAATAAATCAGGTTCTTTTGTTTTAAGTTCGGTAATAATTTCAATTAAATTTTCCATTAATTTCATAATAATTCTATTTTTTGTTTAATAAATTTTTTAGTGCAATTTCAATTTCGTTATACTTAAAGTTAAATCCCATTTCAATAAGTTTTTTGGGAATTACTCTATTTCCTTTAGTTACAATATAGTGGGCTTCACCCATAATAATTTTAAGAACAAATTCCGGCACAATAAAAATACTCGGTCTATTAATAACCCGCCCCAAAGCAGTTGTACAATGTTTCAGTCTTACGGGATTTGGGGCTGTAGCATTAATAGCACCTGTAACTTGTTTATTATCTATGGCAAATAAAAAAATGTTAATTAAATCTTCGCTATGTATCCAACTAAACCACTGAGTTCCGTCTCCCAATGGTCCCCCTAAAAACAAATAAAAAGGGATTAACATTTTTTGTAATGCTCCGCCTTGTTTATCTAAAACAATACCTATACGAACGGCAACTTTTCTAATACCAAGTTTGGTAATTTCGTTAGCTTCGGTTTCCCAAGTATTACAAACTTTTGCCAAAAAATCGTTACCTGCAAAGTCTTCTTCGGTAAAAGTTTTTGTTTCGCTAATTCCGTAATATCCTATTGCAGAAGCAGTTAAATAGCTATGGGGTTTATACTTTAAGTAATTAATAATATTAATAATAGCTTTTGTAGAAGAAACTCGGCTATTAATTATTTGTTTTTTATATTCTTCACTCCACCTATTACCTGCTACGTTTGCCCCTGCCAAATTAATAAATACGTCGGTATTTTCTAAAACTTTTAAATAATTAAGGCTATAATCGGAATATAATTTAACATTTGGAAAAACCTCTTGTATTTTTTTTGTATCACGTCCAATAATTACAACAGTATCGCCCCTTTTTAACAAAGCGTCAATTAATTTTTTTCCTATTAGTCCGGTAGCACCGGCAACAGCAATTTTAGCCATTTATATTACCAATTATTGTTTTACAATATAAACAAAATATTTAAAAATCTAAACCAAAATAATTATAAATAGTTTTTTATTTAAATTATTCTTAAATTTATATATTATTTAAGTAAAGGATTTTTATGAAAGAATTGGCATGTTACATTCATATCCCATTTTGCAAACACAAATGTATATATTGCGATTTTTATTCCGTAATTAACTTTAAAAATATTGACCAATATTTTACCTCGTTACTTAAAGAAATTGATTATTATTCCGAAAAATTATCGTCTGAATACACAATAAAAACAATATTTTTTGGAGGCGGAACACCTTCAATACTTCCCTCAAATAAAATAAAATACATTATCAATAAATTAAAAAAGAAATTTTTTGTAGATGAATTAGCCGAAATTACTTTAGAAGCCAACCCGGGCACTCTTACATTTAACAAACTAACAAAACTTAAAGAAACAGGCGTTAATAGATTAAGCATAGGAGTACAGTCTTTTAACAATAACGACTTAAAGTATTTAACACGAATTCATACAAGCAAACAAGCTGTAGAAATTATTAACAGCGCACACAAAGCAGGGTTTAATAATATAAGTTTGGATTTAATTTTTAATTTGCCAAAACAAACAAAAGAATATTGGCTTAAAAATTTAGATATTGCAACATCATTGCCAATAAATCATATTTCTTGTTATAGCTTAATTGTAGAACCGGGAACTATACTAAATAAACAAGTATTAGACGGTAAAATTAAAATAAACGATGATGATATTGACGCCGATTTATATGAGATAACCATTAATTACTTAAAAGAAAAAGGCTTTGAACAATACGAAGTTTCTAACTTTGCAAAAAAAAGATTTCAATCATTACATAATAAATTTTATTGGGAATATAACGAGTACTTAGGACTTGGTCCATCCGCCCATTCTTTTATTAACTATAAACGTTGGTGGAATTACACATCGTTAAGTTATTATATGTCTGCAATACAAAAAAACAACCATGCAAGAATGTCAACAGAAAACCTAACTGCTTTGCAAG
>DAINPX010000442.1:0-2766 GCA_036743235.1 Melioribacteraceae bacterium | reverse complement strand
ATTGTATTCCAAAATATTGCGTGCCCCTGCTTTAGAAAGCATATCATATCGTTTTTCCATTTCCAGTACTGCTGCTTTTAATACAATTAAAGCATTGGAAGGAGTTGTAATAATTTCTTCATCCAAATCAGGAGATACCGCTAAATAGTGTTTATTAAGTCTTTGATAAAAAGACAGCTCAATTTTTTTCGGATCAATAATAACAAATTTAATATCTCCCGGGTGTTTGGTATAAATTAAACTCATTATCATCATATTTATACCAACGCTTTTACCGCTTCCGGTTGAACCTGCAACAAGCAAATGAGGTATAGTGGAAAGATCGGCAATATGAATATCACCGTTAATTTCTTTACCAAAAGCCAACGGTAAATTTCCTTTAAACTCTCGCAATTTTTCAAGAACCGACCTTGCACTTACCATAGAAGCAGTTGCATTGGGTATTTCCACACCTATAGCACTTTTACCCGGTATTGGGGCAATAATTCTTATTCCTCTTGCAGCCAATGCTAAGGCAATATCATTTTCCAAACTTACAATTCTGCTAATTTTAACACCGGGAGAAGGAACAATTTCGTACATAGTAACAACCGGACCGGGGTGTACTTTTATATCTTCAATTTTAATATCAAAAAGAGCAAGTTTTTCGGTCAATAATTCGGCATTTCTTTTTAATTCCTCATCGGATATATTTGCTCCGTCATTAGGATAAGTTGTAAATTTTTCTAAAGGAATAGGATCAAAATTAATTTCTTCTTCCCATTGATCAGGTAACTTTGCTTCTTTTTTAATCTCTTTTGCCAAATCAACTAGTGGTAAATCATCAGATAATTTAATGTCTTCATCATTATTTGAAACTAACGAAGTATCTTTTTTTACTGCATCGGTTTCTTTATCTTTTTTCGGTTTTTCTATCGGCTTAACAATAGTATCTATCTTAGTTTCGGGCTTTTTATCATTCTCTTTTCTAACAATTTCAATTCTTGTATCTTCTTCTTCATCTTCGCCTAAAACATCTTTAAGCATGCTTAATTTTGCTTTCGGTTTAGCAGCTTCCTTTAAATCTTTAATTTTTTCCAAATTCTTCTTTTTATCGCCTCTATCCTCGTCCTTATTTTTACCGCTATCTTTTATAACCTCGTCCTTTTCGTCTTCATTATCATCATTCTTTTCTATTAAAACATCGCTCCATAAATACTTAAACCAATTAATAATTTTTGAATAATTAAGGTCAAAAGTTAAAAAAACAGTTAAAAATATTGCAAAAAAGAAAAATATTATTCCACCTAATCCACCTAACAAAAATCCAACCGATTGCCCTAAAAAATCGCCGATTTTTCCACTAAGTTCTTTCGCATCGGTAAAAATCCCAAACTTAAATCTAACTAACCCCATAAAAGATGAGAGCAAAATACCCATTGTAAGCAGAAAATTAGAAAGAGTTATTATTACTTTATTCTTCTGTTTTATTATAATAGAGTATCCGAACAAAAACAATACAACCGGTAAAAAAACCGAAAATACACCTATTGTATTATTTATTAAAAAATTGGAAGTATATGCACCAAAAACACCAAGCCAATTAGAAGTACCTTGCTGTTTTGCCACAAACTCGGCATCGGGAGAAAAGGAATTGGTAAAATCAGCCCACCAATCGTTAATATTCGGACTATCTTTTCTTGCGTAAGAAAGGATACTAAAAAAAAAGAGAACCGATAGTATAAGAAGAAAAAGCCCCACAATCTTTTTCTTTTTGTCGGGGCTTATTATATAATTGGAATCATCAGTATTATTATTTTTCTGCTTGTTTTTAATTGCCATCTTTTATCAATATTTATGTGCGTAAAGTTTCTAAATCCGAATTAGGCAGTAATTTTATTGAACTGGAATCAAAAATAGGAATAACATCCAAACTATTTAGCTTTGAAGCAAACTTTAAATCTTCCATAAAACCGTTTTCTGCAAGAATTTTTCCGTGGTCACATTCTTGCATCATTTTTAATACTTTTTTGGAATATTGTTTGGCAAGTATAAAAGCTGCATTACCACCGTCATTTAATGTTATATCGCTAATAATTTTACTTATTTCGGTAATAAGCATACCGGCACATACGGCATCTTCCAAACTAAACATACCGTTACTTCCTGAACAAACTATCTCAATATCCGAATTTAATGATACTAAATATTTTGCCGATATTTCCAAATTTAAAAAAGAACAGCATATTACTTTTTTGGCAAATTTGGTTTTTACAATTGCTTTACTACCGTTTGTAGTAAAAATAATAATCGATTTATTTTTTACTACATCTTCGGAATACTCTATAGGCGAATTGCCTAAGCTAAAACCTTCAATCTTTTTGGTGTGTCTTTCACCACCCAGCAATGTATGACTTCCCGAAAGTTTCATGGCAAACTCTATACTATTAACAGGTATTACTTCTTTTGCTCCGTTATATAAAGCGTTTGCTATTGTAGTTGTTGCACGTAATACATCAATAACGGCAACATTTAATCCGTTAAAATATAATTCATCACAATTATTATGTGTTAAAAATACGTTTATTCTCATTTGGTTATAAAGGGTAATTTTACAATTTTAGCAGGAATTTCTTTACCTCTAATTAAAAAGTTAACTACATTGCCCTCAAGCGCGTGTTCAATTTCAACATAACCCATAGCTATCGCTTTTTCCAGAATAGGTGACACAGTACCGCTTGTAACAAAACCGACTACTTGACCGTTAACTGACAATTCATAGTTATG
>DAINPX010000441.1:0-2774 GCA_036743235.1 Melioribacteraceae bacterium | reverse complement strand
GGTTAGGTGGAAAAATTCCTTTATACAATTATATAACATGGTTTATACTATCTTTTATTGTATCTTTTGTTTATAATAAAATGGGAATTAAAACATTAAGTAAATTACCGATATTTTACATATTAATTCAAATTGTGTTTTTTTTATCACTATTAATGTTTATGTAATATGGGCTTATTTATAAGTTTAACAGTAATAATTATTTGGTTTTTGCATTTAATGTTTATTTTGTTTTATGTTAACCCCAATTATAATTATTTTTTAACGGCACTTCATACACTTTTGCAAGGTTATTTATATACCGGTTTATTTATAACAGCCCACGATGCAATGCATCTAACGGTTTCAAAAAACCGGAAGCTAAATAATGTAATTGGTAAAATATCATGTTTTTTATTTGCGGGTTTATCATATTCAAAATTATTAAAAAACCACAAGCTGCACCATAAGTATCCCGGAACGGAAAAAGACCCCGATTTTTACGAAAAAAGCCAAAACTTTTTTATATGGTGGTTTATGTTTTTAAAAAGATACGCTACAATTTTACAAATAGTGATAATGGCAATAGTATTTAATTTGCTAAAAATATGGTTTGATGAGCTTAAAATTTGGTTGTTTTGGGTTATTCCCGCAATATTGGGTACGTTACAGTTGTTTTATTTTGGAACTTATGTAACTCATAAATATCCTCACACCGATGAAATGAAACCTCATAATGCACGCACTCTTAAAAAAAATCATTTTTGGGCGATGATAAGTTGTTACTTTTTTGGGTATCATTACGAACACCATGCAAGTCCGGGGATACCATGGTGGAAACTATACTTAACAAAAAAATTATAAGGTTTTTTGCATTTTTTTTTGTATTTTTCTGCTTAGTTATTTAAAATTAATAACAACTAAATACCGTATTTAGGTCCGCTTTTACGGGATAATTGTACTTTTGCTATCACTACGTTCGGAGAAAAGTGGCGTGTTTAGTTTCATTAATCTTTTAATCCCAAATCGCAAATTAAAATTAGCCGATATTATTATATTGGCAACAATAATGGTGTTGCTCTATTTTGGTGTATCGCTAATAATGGGTGACCATACGCTACACTCAGAAAACGGTCTAAAAATTAATTTAGATAACTCCGAATTACCAATTTATGCATTTTTTTCGGCATTACGCATGCTTGCCGCCTATTTCTTGTCTGTAATTTTTTCATTGGTTTACGGAAAATATGCGGCAAAAAACAAAAAAGCAGAAAAAATAATGCTTCCTTTGTTAGATATTCTACAGTCCGTGCCCATTCTTTCTTTTTTGCCGGTTGTAGTTTTAAGTTTACGAGTTGTTTTTCCTCAGGGGGTAGCTGCAGAAATAGGGAGTGTTGTGTTAATTTTTACAAGTCAAGCCTGGAATATGACATTCTCGTGGTATCAATCGCTTACAACAATTCCAAAAGATTTAAAAGAAGCTTCCAAAATATTTAGATTGAACAGTTGGTCACGATTTAAAATATTGGAATTTCCATTTGGAATAATCAGTTTTATTTGGAATAGTATGATGAGTTGGGCAGGCGGATGGTTCTTTTTGATGGCAGCCGAAATATTTACGGTTGGCGACAAAGATTTTAGGTTACCCGGCTTAGGCTCGTATTTACAAGAGGCAGCAAACCAAAATAATTTTGAGGCGATTTTTATTGGGCTAACAACTTTAGTAATAATTATTATTGTACTTGACCAACTTGTTTGGCGTCCTTTGTTGGCATGGAGCGATAAATTTAAACTCGAAATGACCGAGAGCGATAATCCACCAACTTCGTGGTTTTATGATGCACTTCAGGAAGCAAAATTAACAAACTTTTTTACAGATAAAATATTTAAACCTATTTGGAATTTTATTGATAAAATTTTTGCCAAATCTTCTACTGAAGAAGTTTTGTTGCAAAAAGATAAAGGAATAGGTAAAATATTTACCAAACTAATAAAATTTGTTTTTTATATAACTTTGCTTTATGGTTTATATAAGATATTAATGATGCTTGGCAGTTTAACGTTTACAGAAATATCGAAAATAGGATTAGGCGTTTTGGCAACATTATTGCGTGTTTCAATTGCCTTAACTATTGCATTTTTATGGACGGTTGTTGTTGGGGTTGCAATTGCGACCAATAAAAAGTTTGCTACTTTTATGCAACCGATAATTCAAATTTTGGCTTCTATACCCGCAACGGCATTATTTCCTGTTATACTTTTGTTTATTATTAAATTACCAAACGGAATTAATATTGCTGCAGTAATTTTAATGTTATTGGGTACTCAATGGTATTTGCTTTTTAACATTATTGCCGGTGCAAGTTCTATTCCCCAGGAGTTAAAATATACAAGTAAGTTGTTGCAATTTAATACATATAGGCGATGGAAGGTATTAATTTTACCGGCAATTTTTCCTTATATTATTACCGGAGCAATTGCAGCCAGCGGAGGAGCTTGGAATGCAAGTATTGTATCGGAATATGTAAATTTTAGTGGAAAAACATTACAAACTATAGGTATAGGTTCGTTAATAGCCGATTCTACTGCCAAAGGGAACTACCCATTATTACTTGCTTCCACTCTTGCAATGATTATTGCAGTAGTAACTATAAATAGACTTGTTTGGCGAAAGCTTTATGCTATTGCCGAAGAAAAATATAAAATGGATTAACAGAGGTTGATATGAAAGATAGTAGATTAGTAACGTTAAATTCAACCTCTGTTAATCCATTTTATATTTTTCTTCGGCAATA
>DAINPX010000440.1:0-2783 GCA_036743235.1 Melioribacteraceae bacterium | reverse complement strand
CAGGTTATCCAGCTATAGGTGGTGCAATAAACATTATTACGTCTAATTTTTCGGATAAATCATTGTTACGTTTAAATGTTGGCTTAGGTGATTTTAACACAAGAAAATATAGTATTGCTGCTTCAAGCGGACTTATAGATAATAAGGTTAGTTATTATTTTAGTCTCTCTAACATTTTAAGTTCAGGATATAGAAACAATTCTTGGTCAAATTTTAAGTCTTTTTATTTCTCGGCTGTAAGATTTGATGATAAACTAACAACACAAATTAATGTTTTTGGGGGATTGGTTAATGACGGATTAGCCTATACGGGGTTACCAAAATTTGCAATTGCAGACAAAAAATTAAGGAAATTAAATCATAATTATTGGACTGCTGATGATAATCAGTTTACTTATCAATCTATCAGAAGACCTGACGAAAAAGAACAATTTTTTCAGCCACACTTTGAATTATTAAATGATTATAAATTAAGTAATAATGTGAGCATTAATTCTGCTTTATTTGCTATTATCGGCAACGGTTATTTTGATTATGACGGTTCATGGGCAGATACATCATATTTTAGATTGACATCTGACAATGGATTTGATGCTAAAAGTAATCCGGATAATTCATTAATAAGAGCTATGGTAGAAAATAAGCAATTTGGTTGGATTCCGAGAATTAGTGTAAAACATATAAACGGTGAGTTTATAGCCGGTGGCGAATTTAGATTCCATCAGTCAGTTCATTGGGGGAGTATTATTTATGGCAATAATTTGCCTCTAAAGGTTACGCCAAACTATAGATATTACTATTATGAAGGGGCAAAAGATATAATTAATTTATTTTTAGCAGAGAAATATAACTTTAATGAACATATAAGCTTGTTTGCTGAGCTTCAGTTAGCATATAATAATTATTCTATTAAAAATGAGAAATATCTAAATAATAACTTTAGCATTGATAATTTGTTTTTTAATCCTCGTGTGGCATTCGGCTATAAATTTAATAACAATATTAGTTCTTATATTAGTATTTCAAATATATCGCGTGAACCGAGACTAAAAAATTATTATGACGCTGCAGAATCTAGTGGCGGAGCAATTCCTCAATTCTCTCAAAACTTAGATGGCAGCTATAATTATAATGAACCATTAGTAAAGCCGGAAAATATGACCGGATTGGAAATTGGTAGTAATTTTGTTTCTTCAATATTAAATATTGATATGAATTTTTATTATATGTACTTTAAAGATGAAATTGTAGCCAATGGACAATTGGACCGTTTTGGTCAGCCAATTACTGGAAATATGGATAAAACAGTTCATTATGGATTTGAATTGGCAACAACTTTTAAGTTTGATAGTGGATTTGAGTTAATCACAAATTTGAATATTAACAAAAATGAAATAATTTCCGGTTATGGATATTTTACAAATGAAACATCCGGAAATATTGATAGAATCAATTTATCAGGAAATAGAATCGGTGGATTTCCAAATATTATTATCAATGCGTTTTTAAATTATAGACATAATAATTTGTTAATTCAAATTAGCGGAAAGTATCACGGAAAGTCGTATTCGGATAACTATGATGATAAATTATTAGATTATCTAAACTTAAATCCTTCAATCACGGATTATACCGATAATTCTATTAATCCATTTTTTGTTACAAATGCACAAATAAATTACAAAACTTGTTTTGAGCCAATTTTAAAAGATATTACATTTACTTTTCAAATAAATAATATTTTTGATAAATTATATGCAGCTAATGCTTACGGAAAAGAGTTTTTTCCTGGTGCTGAACGAAATATTTATTTAGGAATGAAGTTGGAATTTTGAAAAAAAAAGCGATAATAATAGCTAATGGGTATAAGCCCCAAAAGTCAAAAATTAAAAAAATTAAAAAATTTAATTTTAATGATATCATTTGTGCCGATGGCGGGAGTAATAATTTGATTAAGACGGGGTTTATTCCCTTATATATAATAGGGGATTTAGATTCGGTTGAGTTCGATACGATTGAATATTTTAAATTAAATAAAACAAAAATAATTAAAATTGAAGACCAGGAAAATACAGATATTGAGAAGGTCTTGGATTTTTTAATTAATGAGAATTACTTAGAAGTTATTGTTTTTGGGGGAACCGGGAATAGATTAGATCATACAATAGGTAATATTTCTGTCTTAATAAAATACTGTGAAAAGATAAAAATCCATTTATTACATTATAATTCTGTTTTAACATGTATCAATAAAAATATCAAATTAAAAACTTGCAAAAACGAAGTGATTTCGTTTTATGGTATATATCCCGATACTTTGTTTAAAACGGAAGGGTTAAAATATAATTTAGATAATGAGAATTTATATTTAGGTTTTAGAGAAAGTACAAGTAATGAAGCGAATAGTGAAGTAGTTAATATTAGTTCTAATAATAAATTCTTGTTAATTAGAAATTTCGATTCAGCGTGTGAAAATGATTACTTTAAATAATATTGATATTCTTGTAATAATAGGATTTTTTTTAATCGTTTTACTAATTGGATTTTTACCAAAATATGTTAAAGATAAGAACGAATATTTACTTTCGGGTAGAAGTGTCGGTCTATTTTTATTCGTTTTAACAAATGTTGCCACTTGGTACGGGGGAATTTTAGGAATTGGAGAATTTACTTATAATTACGGTTTATTAAGTTGGTTTACACAGGGAGTTCCATATTATTTGTTTGCAATAATTTTTGCATTTACATTAGCTCCTAAAATATCAAAAGCTGCTTTAACTACC
>DAINPX010000439.1:0-2786 GCA_036743235.1 Melioribacteraceae bacterium | reverse complement strand
GTTTGATTGTTTGTTGAATCATCGTCATCTTTGCATGCAAAGAAAGTAATTGATAAAACGAACAACAAAGCGAATAATAGACTTTTTTTCATGGCTTACCTCTTTTTTTTTTTGATTGATTAGTGTGTGTTATTTAAGTTTATTAATTTTTTTCTATCAATTTTACCTGCTTCGTTTTTTGGAATTTCATCTAATATTACAAAGTATTTGGGAATTTTATATTTGGCAAGCTTTCCTTTGCAAAATTCCGATAAATCGTTTTCTTTAATATTACTGCCCTTATTTATAACAACAAAAGCTTTACCAACCTCTCCCCATTTTTCATCATTAACTCCAATAACCGCAACCTCTTTTACAGAAGGATTGGTTATAATAAATGCTTCTATTTCGGCAGGATAAACATTTTCGCCACCGCTTATAAACATATTCTTTTTTCTATCCACAACATAATAATATCCTTCATCGTCTCTTAGCATCATATCACCGGTATGAAAATACCCTTCTGTTATGGATTTTTTAGTTTCTTCTTCTTTTCTCCAATATCCGGGAGTAACTATAGGAGATTTAATCCACAATTCGCCAATTTCATTATTTCCGCATTCGCTTCCGTCTTCTTTTACAAGTTTTACATCTAAAAAGAAATTTGGAAAACCGATTGAGCCTTTTTTACGTATCGCATCTTTTTGATGCAAAGAATAACAATTAGGACCAACTTCAGTCAATCCGTAGCCTTGCCTTATATAAATCCCCTTGTTATGCCAAACGTTAATTAAAGGAATTGGCATGGGTGCCCCACCTACTATTGCATATCTCACTTTAGATAGATCCACTGTATTAAATAGCGGTGAATCACTCATCATTTGCAACATTGTAGGAACACCAAATAAAATGGTTGTTTTTTCTTTTTCCATTAATTGCAAAATTAAATCGGCATCAAATTTTTGCAGTAATGTATGTGAAGCTCCGTGAAATAAAAAAGGAGTAAACAAAACATTCCATCCACCCGTATGAAAAAAAGGAGCGTAACTTTGTGTATGGTCTGTTGAATTTAAGTCTAATCTTAATCCTGTATTTACCGCATTCCAAAACAACATTCTATGGTTAATAATTGCCCCTTTCGATAAGCCGGTTGTACCTGCAGTATATAAAATCATTACCGGATCTTCAAAATCAATATCCGCCGAATAATTTTCAAGTAATTCTATTTCGGAGTACAATATTTCACTAACTATATTTGTACTTTCAATTAGTTTAATTTTATTTAAGCTATTTAATTTTTGTATTTCTAACGAATATTCTTTTTCATATAAAAACAACTTTGGTTCGGCATCAGCAATTAATATATCAAGCTCACGGGCGGTTAACCTAAAATTTAAAGGAACTAAAATAATTCCGGTTTTAATACATGCAGTAAATAATAAAACATATTCCGCACTATTTTTAGAATACACACATATTCTATCTCCTTTAACCAATTTATATTTAGATACTAATTTATTTGCCAAAAAATTAGATTTTTGATTAAAAGTATAATAGTCCCATTGTGTATTTTTTTCGTGTTCTCTTAAAAACATTTTATCCGGATTATAAACAGCCCATTTTTTAAGCCAATCGGTTTCTTGTTTATACATTTTGTCCTCTTTTAGTACTTAAAAATATAATTAAGGATACTGTAATTGATATAATAATAGCGGCAGAGGCTGCAACTCCGGGATTTTCTCCTGTAGCAATTGAGAACGGAATTTTTATTTTTCCGTAATACATTACAAAATGAGTAACAATTGCAGCAACGGAACCTGAGATAACAACTTCCTTTTTTGTATTTTTAAAGAACATTCCAAAAATTATGGGCACAAATGCAGCTGAAAAATAAGCATAAACGCCGTTTTGTGCAAAAATGCCTACGCTTAACTTTGGATTAATAATCTGTTCATAAGATAAGAATATTGTTACAACTGCCAAAATTATAATAACAAATCTATTTATTAAAATATTTTTAAAATTATTAATACCAAAATATTCTGCAATAGGTTTAATTAAATCTTGAGTTATTGTTGTGGAAACCGATTGAATTAAACCTTCTAATGTAGAAATTCCTGCCGAAATTAAACCCAATATCAAAACTAACGTAACATATACCGGAAATTTTGTAACCACATAAGTAGGAATAACCGAATCTAGACCAATTACTTTTCCGTTAATAGTTAAATCGGGGAATGTTAACCTTGCATATAATCCGGTTATTACAACCAAAAAGAATAACATTTGAACAATTATGCCGGTAATTAAATATCTGTTTACGTCTTTTTCTTCTTTTAATAATAATGACTTAGTAATTATATGAGGTTGGCAAACAATTGCTATTCCAATTACAGCTTGAGAGATAAATATTTCATAAAAATCTCGGAATAAAAAACTATTATTGTTATATGTTTTGGTTAAATTAGGGTCAATCTTAAATAATTCGTTAAAAAAGCCACCTATTCCATTGCTTAATTTGTCATATCCTGAGGTCAATAATATAAATGCCACAACTACCATTATTAACGCTTGTATTGTATTTGTATAAACCATACTGTTTGCACCACCAAACATCATATAACCAAATACAAATAAAACAAAAACAATAAGCACGTTCAATTCGCTAACATTTAAAGCATTTGCCAATACCTTGGTAATACCAACAGCAATTAATACAATAAAAGTTATTAACAATAACGAAAGCACACCAAAAAAGAACGAATAAACTTTACTGTTATATTTTGTCCCCATCCATTGTGCCAATG
>DAINPX010000438.1:0-2792 GCA_036743235.1 Melioribacteraceae bacterium | reverse complement strand
GGTTTTGTGTTGCCAAAACATCGTTTTCGGTAGGTCTTAATAAAACCTGTTGGAAAATACTGTCTGCAATTCTATCTTTAATCAAAATCTTATTTTCAGGTTGTTCTCCGTTATACTTTTCCCAAAGCTCATCTTCAGTAATTATCTGTTCGCTAAAAAAAGTTTTTGCCGTTTCATATCCCCAATCTCTAAAACTTCCTTCGGTAAATTTCATTATATTACCTTTATGAACAAGCGTTACGTTTTTCTTCTTATTTTTTATCGCATATTCAATAGCTTTTTTAACAAGTCTTTCAGTACCGAATTTACTAATCGGTTTAATACCAATTCCGCTATCAATCCTAATTTTTTTATTAAAATTTGTATTTAAATATTCAATTAATTTGCGTGCTTCTTCTGTGCCTGATTTAAACTCTATTCCCGAATATACATCTTCGGTATTCTCTCTAAAAATTACAATATCCAAATCTTGAGGTCTTTTTACCGGACTTGGAGTACCATCATAATACTTAACCGGTCTAATACAAGCAAATAAATCTAAAATTTGACGCAATGCAACATTTAAACTCCTTATGCCTCCTCCAATAGGCGTTGTTAATGGTCCTTTTATTGCAACAACAAACTCTTTTATTGCCTCTACTGTTTCATCAGGTAACCAAATATTATCACCATATACTTGTAATGCTTTTTCACCGGCATATACTTCCATCCACTCAATTTTCTTTGTTCCGCCATATGCTTTTTTAACAGCTGCATCAAAAACTAATTGTGAAGCTTTCCAAATATCTGGACCTGTCCCATCACCTTCAATAAAAGGAATTATTGGTTTATTAGGTACAATAATTTTTTCCCCTTCAATGGTAATTTTTTCTCCGTTTTCGGGAACACGAATTTTATTAAATTCTATCATTATTTACTCCTGTTTATCTATTGAAATTTCGCCATATTTTCTTTGAAAATAAAACAGATGAAATACTCCTATAACTAATGCAAACCATAACGTAACGGTTCTTATAATAAATGTGGAGGCAAGAGCTTCTTCATTACTAAATCCGTTTATATGTAATAAATAGGTTAAACTTCCTTCTGTGGCTCCAAGTCCTCCCGGCAACATTGTAATAGATCCAATTATTGTTGAAAATGAATATACAAAAATTGGAAGTATTACAATAATACTTTTATCAAAATTATGCAAAACGTAATAAAAACCTATACACTCAAAAAACCATGCCACCAAGCTTAATAAAATCATAAGTACTAAAGGCTTAAATTTTAACATAAGATATGAACTTTCATATGCATCATGCAACTTTTTTGCATGTTTCTTTAAATATTTAATATTGGCAATAATATCAATTATTTTAAGCGATATCTTTTTATTACCAATTAAAGCAACAACAATTATAAAAAATACCCCGACTATTAGAGACGAAACTATTCCAAAATTATAATAAACTGCTCCAAATAACGATAATATTACTAACGACAAAAAATCGGTTATACGTTCAACAAATACAATAGGAGCAGTTTTGCTAATTGATTCACCGATAGTTTGTTTAAGCATGTAAGATTTTAATACTTCTCCCATTTTTCCGGGAGTTAAACTCATTGCCAAACCACTCATAAATATAGAAAAAGATAATCCAAATTCAGCATTAATATTTAATAGTTTAACATAATAATGCCATTTAAAAAATCTAGATATATAGTTAAAATAAGAAAATAACAATAATAAGGGTAAATAAATCCAATTAACAGAAGCTAAAGTTTTTGCTAAATTATTTACATTTGTAAATATAGCAAATAAAAGATATAATAATATAGCAATACCAAAAACCAGATATAAATTACGTTTTATTTTATCAATCAACTAAACTATATCCTTCAAACGTTTGTATAATTTTTGAAGAGGCAACCCAACCACATTATAATAACACCCATGTATCTTTTCAATAAAAACAGCACCAAAATCATCTTGAATTCCGTAAGCACCAGCCTTATCCATTGGGCTACCGGTTTCAATATATTCAAGTATTTCTTGTTTGTCTAATTTCCTAAAAGTAACTTCGGTTGTTTCATAGTCAAAAATTGCTTTTTTATTTTCAGTATTATAAATAGCAAAACCGGTATAAACAATATGAGTGTTTCCGCTTAGTTTCTTTAAAATCTTCTCTGCATCTTTTTTATCTTTTGGTTTATTAATAATTTTATCGTCCAAAACAACAATTGTATCAGCAGTAATAATAATCCCTTTTTTTACTTTCTTTTTTGCTACTTCCATTTTTAGTGTGGAAAGCCTCAAAACAGTATCAATAGGAATTTCACCGGGTTTTAATGTCTCATCAACATCAACCGAGAAAGATTTGTATGAAAGATTTAGGATTTTGAGAAGTTTCCTTCTACGTGGAGATTGTGAGGCTAAATATATCGAATAGTCCTTTAACATGGGAATCGGCAAACTCACAGGAAAAACGGTAAAATAATTATCTAAATAAAGCTTTTATACTTCCCCAAGTTCTTTTAACACTGGAAACTCCGCCATGCGTAACAGTAACTTCGTTGGAGTAAGATGCATCACCATCTTTATCAACTAATTTTAGCCTATAAATATAAGCTGCCTCATTAGTTTTGTAGGCATTGTTATCTGTATAATTATATACAGAATTACTCCCTTTGCAATTTACATTACCAATTTCCGAAAAATTACTAATAGGAGTTTTTCTTTCAATTACAAAAGTTTTTAGATTTGTTTCTTGACCGGTTTGCCATTCTAAAACAATGCTGTCGCTTGT
>DAINPX010000437.1:0-2799 GCA_036743235.1 Melioribacteraceae bacterium | reverse complement strand
ATCTTTTTAGTTATTAATTTGTTTTCTACCAAACAATTTTTGGGTGTTATAAATTATAAATTAAAGTTTTTTTTCAAAAACCCAAAAATCTTTGGATATATATTAAGAGACGTTTTTAGAGTATAAAATTTTTAATTATGATTATATACATTCACTCGGTTCATATCATAGGATGAGTCTGATAAAGATTATTTTAACATAGACTGTTATTAGATCTCATATCAAATATCATAAATAGTTTACCCATATCTATTAAGTATTTAATTAACGAGTAAAGTTTATAATTAATTGTTAGAAAAGAGTAGTGGTTCATTTTCAATAATTCATTGTTTTAATACTTTCTCCGTTTCTATTCGCTTTATGTAAATATTTTTATAATTACAGAATTGGGGTATCTATATTTACGATACCCCAAGTTTTTTAAAACTATCTAACCAAAACCATCTTTTTAGTCTCGTTAAACTTACCTGCTTGCAGTTTATAAAAATAAACACCGCTGCTTAATTCTTTAGCATCCCATATTTTTGTGTGGTTGCCCGCATTTAATTCTTCGTTAATAAGTGTTGTTACTTCTTTACCCAAAATATCGTATATTTTTAGTGTTACAAATTCGGTATTGGGTAATGTAAAATTAATGTTTGTGCTTGGGTTAAAAGGATTTGGGTAGTTTTGATTTAATGTAAAAACTAAACTATTGTTAAGTTCGTCTTTAACGTCTGTAAACTGAGTGTAACTAACCGTGCAGTTGTAACAATAAAGTCCGATAAAATTATTTTTATTATTGAAAAATAATTGCATGCTTGTAACATAGTTTACCCAAGTATTGTTAACCCATTTCTTTGCAATTGAATTAATAGCGTTGTTGTTTGTATCATAATTATATGTTAAATTAGCAAAATTCGTCCACGCTCCGTTTTCATAAACTTGAGATAAATAAGAAAGCATATTTCCGGCTGCATCATTGGTATATGAATATTGCCAAAAGTTCATCCACGCTCCGTTTTCCCATTCCTCATCTAACTTATTTATCAAATTGCCGTTATTATCGTAAGTGTAGGTGCCCCGTAACGAATTTACCCAGCCATCGTTTACCCAGTTTTCGTCAAACCAAGTTAGAACATTTCCATTATCGTTATAAGTATAAGTATCACGCCAATTGTTAAGCCAACCTCCGTTTACCCAACTTTGATATAACTCGGTAAGCATATTATTATTAGCATCGTAGGTATAAGTATAAAGTCTTTTACTAAGCCAATCTCCGTTTACCCAATCCTCATCTAAAAAGGTCAACTTATTACCGTGCGTATCGTAAGTATAATTATATCTGAAATCATTCACCCACTCTCCGTTGTCCCAAACTTCCCATGAAAAAGTAAGCTCTTTTCCGTTTTGATCATATGTATAGGTAGCTCTATCGGAATTTACCCAAGCATTGTTTTGCCACACTTCAAATATTTCGGAAAGTAAATTCCCGTCTGTATTATATGTATAAATTTCATGCACTGAATTTACCCAACTGTTGTTTTGCCAAATCTCTGACAGCCGAGTTACAATTTTTCCGTTTTCATTATTAGTATAATTTACTCTATCATAATTTGTCCAAATACCATTTTTTAAAACCTCATTTAACCTAATAATTACATTTCCATTAACTTCATATGTATAAGTTCTTCTTTTTGTGCTATCGTCTAAATAAACTACCAAAGGTTTGTAAAGTATTCCTTTTTCGGTATTAACTTTGCTTTTGTTTCGCTTTTGTAAGAAATAAGGGTTAAGATCTTTGTCTTGTTTTTCTTCTTGCTCAAGTTTGGGGTTAAATAATTCTCGCTTTTCTCTCAATCCTTTTTGGTTTTGACCATACATTAAGTTTGTTAGTAGTATTAGTACTATAACATAAATTAAACCTTTGTAATTTTTTTGCATATAGAACACTCTCTATTTTTTGTCATTTCTTGTTATTAAGCTAATAAATAAACTTTTATTAGTCAATAAAAAAAATTAAGAGACCTAAAATGTTATACTAAACACACCTAATTATATTTTAATATTACCCACAATTAAGTATATTAATAATATTGTTTGGATTAATTATTTAAATGATTAATATTTTTTTCAGGGGAGTTATTGACATATTTGTAATAAAAGATAATTAGTAAACAAGTTTAATGCAAAAATTAAATTAATAAGTTATAATTTCATCCAAAATTACCTAATATCACTTGTATTTACCTAATATCAATTAAAAATTGTTTTGATTTTCCGGCATAATTATATTTGAAACACTTTAATTTTAATAACGTCTAAAACAATTTGGGAATATAATATTATTACAATAAACATATAGGCATTATAATGAAATCGTTTTGTTTTTTTATTATTTTTCTTTTGGGGACATCTATCTCCGTTTTTGGACAGTGGGAAAATGTTGCCGATAACGTTAAAAGTAGAAAGTATTTTAAACGTGCAGAGTGGTTTTATAAACAACGTGCAGCCCCTTACGATACTATTTGTGTAACACAATTAAATTCGGAATACAAAACTGAGAAAGAAAAAGCTTTGTTTTCTACAGAAAAAGTAAGAAACAGTTGGCAACAGTTGGGTCCAAAAGGAATAATTTCGTATTTTCCTGCCCATTGGGGGGTTAGCAGTGGAAGATGCCGAGGAATTGACGTACATCCGTATAACCCTGATATAGTTTACTTAGGAACGGCTTCAGGAGGTTTATGGAAAACTACTAACGGCGGCGATAGTTGGAATAGTATCAGCTCGTCATTTACAACCAATACGTTCGGTGCAATT
>DAINPX010000436.1:0-2808 GCA_036743235.1 Melioribacteraceae bacterium | reverse complement strand
GTACCTATCTCACAACCTAATTGATCGCTTATTTCTTTATAACTTAAGCCGTCAATATCTCGCAAAACAAGCGGAGTTTTAAGCTTTTCCGGTAAACGTTGAATTGCTTCGTTTACCAGCTTTGTAACTTCGTTATCGGGTTGAAAAGAACGTGAATGAGGATAATCTTCTTCTTCAACACTTACAAATATGCTGCGAACTTTCTTTTTTCTTAAAAAGTCGCGACATTTGTTTATGGTTATTCGGTAAAGCCAAGTTGTAAATTTAGATTCATACCTAAATTCTCGTATGTTATAAAAAACGCTTATAAATACATCTTGTGCAATATCGTCAACCGGTTCGCTTTCGTTTAATGTTAAATAGACCAAATTTCGTACTTTTTCGCGATGTTTTGATACCAACAGCGTAAAAGAATGGTCATCTCCTTCATTAAATTTGCGTATTAAAGCATAATCCTCATCTTCCGAGGTCTTTTCTTTAGTACCTTGCAAGCTAAGAAGAATTTCTTCATTTTCCATAAATTAAGACGTATAAAATTTTTTTTGGTTCCAATATATAATTTACTAATATTATATATTTTTTCATAATTTTATACTTAAATTATTTATTTTTTAATTATTTTTTTCTATTTATTGATATTTCTTTTTATATTAGTGGTAAAAATTAATAACTTTATCTAAGAAGAGGAATCTATGAAAACCAAAGTAGTAGAAAAGTACAATGCTATTGTTTTAGAGCTTAAAGGAAACGTAATGGGTGGACCCGAAGCAGCCGAATTTAACGAATTGGTACACAAATTAGTTGATGAAGGCAAAAAAAACTTAGTTGTTGATTTGGCAGACGTTAAATTTATGAACAGCTCGGGTATTGGAATGCTTATTTCTGCTTTTACGACCATGAAAAACGGCGGCGGTTTATTAAAATTAGCCAATGCTACCGAAAAAATTAACAGCCTTTTGGTTATTACCAAGCTTATTACCATTTTTGAACATTTCGAATCTGTTGACTTAGCTATTAAAAGTTTTGAAGCCTAAGTTTATTTAAAGTTTTTACATTATTTTTTAATGCGGAACTGCTGTT
Source organism: Melioribacteraceae bacterium (assembly GCA_036743235.1). GTDB lineage: Bacteria > Bacteroidota > Ignavibacteria > Ignavibacteriales > Melioribacteraceae > JAEXOD01. The sequence goes on along the minus strand of DAINPX010000436.1, from coordinate 1,728 downwards.
TAAGCTTTTCCGCTTTTTTATGGGAGTAACATTATATGAGTGTTGCGATTCTTGTAGGAAGCCAATGGGGCGATGAAGGTAAAGGTAAAATTGTTGATATTTTAAGCGAAGATTATAAAGTTGTTGCTCGGTACCAAGGCGGTGCAAATGCAGGGCATACTATTAAAATTGGTGATACTAAATTTGTTCTACATTTAATTCCTTCGGGAATTTTAAGAGATGATGTAATTTGTGTAATAGGTAATGGGGTTGTTATTGACCCTAAAGCATTACTTGACGAAATTAAATTTTTAAACGATAACGGTATTTCTACAAAAGGACGTTTATTTATTAGCCATAACGCCCATTTAATTATGCCCTATCATAAATTATTGGATTCTATTAACGAAAGCGGAACTAAAAAAATTGGTACTACCGGACGCGGTATTGGTCCTTGTTATATAGATAAAGCAGCTCGTAAAGGAATAAAAATTGTTGATCTTTTGGATAAAATTACACTTGAAGAAAAAATACGTTTAAATATATCAGAAAAAAACGACATCCTAAATAAACTATATAATAATGCCGGATTAAATGTTGAAGAAATTGTTAACGAATATTTATCTTTTGACCAAACTATAGATGAATATATTAAAGATACTTCTACATTACTTAACAATGCCATTAACGAAGGGAAATCGGTTTTGTTTGAAGGAGCACAAGGGGCATTATTGGATGTGGATTTTGGTACTTATCCTTTTGTAACATCATCTAACCCAACAAGCGGCGGTGCTTGTACGGGTACGGGCGTTCCCCCTACCAAAATTAATAAGGTTATTGGTATAGTAAAAGCTTATACTACACGTGTAGGTAACGGTCCTTTCCCTACCGAACTTAACGATGAAACAGGTGAAAGTTTGCGTAAATGGGGTGCCGAGTTTGGTGCTACCACCGGAAGACCTCGCAGATGCGGTTGGCTGGATTTGTTTGCATTAAGTTACTCATGCCAAATTAACGGTATTACAGAAGCAGCAATTACAAAACTTGACGTACTAAGCGAACTGGAAGAAATTAAATTATGTACCGGATACGAACATAACGGTAAAGTTTTAAAATCTTTTCCAGCTACCGTGGATATTTTGGATAATGTTTCACCAATTTATAAATCATTCAAAGGCTGGCAAACAGATATTACAAACGTTCGCAAATATAATGATTTACCTATCGAAGCAAAAGAATATTTGGATTTTATTGCAAATTCTTGCGGATTTAAAAATGTAATTATTTCTGTTGGACCCGATAGAGAACAAACAATAATTAAATAATTTTGAATTTTTAGTTTTGAATTTTGAATGTCCCTATTCCCTAAAAAGGAATGGGGATTTTTTTTTGGGTATATCATGCAACCGGGGTGTGTATCACAAATGTATGGGGCTGTATCAAAATAACCTTTGAACAGCCCCTAACTCTCAGAAGTGTATCCCCCCCTCAGCGTCTCTCTATCCAACTCACGACTTCAGTTGTGGGAATACCAAGTTCATCTGCTCCACCTACGACTTCAGTCGTGCAGCTACACACACATCACACTTCTACCTGCTATACATCACCAACCCATGACTTCAGTCATGGGTAACTCTCAGGAGTGCATCACCCCTCTACATCTCTCTATCCAACCCACGACTTCAGTCGTGGGAATGCCAAGCTCATCCGCTCCACTTACGACTTCAGTCATGCAGCTGCACACACATC
>DAINPX010000435.1:0-2813 GCA_036743235.1 Melioribacteraceae bacterium | reverse complement strand
AAATATCAGTAAGAATATTATCTTGTTGTTTAATTAATATAGCTAAAGTTAAACGGCTAATTGCAACACCTTTTCTTTTTCCTAACTTAATAAAAGAACCTTTATAATTTTGTTTAGGAATTGGTAAAATAATTGATTCAAGTATTTCATCATTTTTCAGTATAGTTTTATAAGGAGATACCAAAAATTTAGATAAAGGTATTTTATAAATACTTTCAGAATTTCTGATAACAACATTTGCATTATAAACTAGTAATGGTGGAACAGAATCTGCACATGGAGCACAATTTACAATATTTCCGCCTATAGTAGCTCGATTCCGTACTTGTAAGTTACCTACTTGCGAAACAGCTTTAATTAATAAAGGAAAATATTTATTAGTAATCTGATTATTATAAATTGATGAAAATGTAGCATACGAACCAATTTTAACTTCTGTTTCTGTTTCTGTAATTTCACTAATTCCCTGAATATTTTTTAGGTCTATGATGGTATTTATTTCTTTAAACCTTGAAGAATTATTGCGAATTCCTATTAGGACATCAGTACCTCCGGCAATAATACAACTTTTAATGTTAGGGATTTTTAATAAGTCAAAAACTTCGCTAAAAGATCTACTTTCAAAATAATTAATTTCTGCAAACATTAGATACTCCCTCTATTAAGTGAATTTGGAGAAAGTTTTTCTTTAATTTTTACTTCTTCGATAGTTAATGGAGAATTAAAATATCGGTTACCTGTTGCACAAGTTACTGCATTTGCAATTGAAGCAGCAGTTAGTTCCAAGGTCGGTTCACCCAAAGATTTAGCACCCCATGCTCCAAATGGATCTTTACCCTCAATAAAATGAACTTCTATGTCACCTATTTCTAGACTAGTTGGAATAAGATAACTATCGTAGTTTAGATCTTTAATGTAACCTGATACATCCGTAAGCTGTTCCCATAATCCATAGCCTGCTCCTTGAGTAACTCCACCGTAAACTTGACCTTCAGCCCCAATTTTATTTATTACTTTTCCGCAATTATGAATGGCGGTTATTTTCTCAACAGTTACTTCTCCGGTAATTGTGTTAACTATAACTTCTGCAACTTGGCATCCATAAACATATGTAAAGTAAGCACTGCCTGTACCGTCATGTTCATTCCAATGTACATTAGGACCTTTGTACCACCCTAATGCCGCTAAACTTAAACCGCTACTATAAGCACTATTTATTAACTCTTTAAAATCAATAGACTTATTGTTTTCTAAATCATAAATTACTTTGTTGTTACGGAAAATTATTTTTTTATTGGTAGCAAGGTCGTATGTTTTTATAATATATTCACATAAACGTTCTTTTAAAGTAGTGGCAGCATTTTTTACTGCTCCTCCACCCATTAAAGTACTTCGAGATGCTACAGTTGGACCACTATCGGGAATAATTACCGTATCATGATCAAGATAATATATGTTTTCAGGAGAAATACCCAAAATTTCTGCAGCTATTATTTGGAAAGTAGTACGCATACCTTGACCGTTCTCTGCTAAACCACATGATAGATAAGTGCTCCCATCTTTTTGAATTGATATATAAGCTGCGGCAGCATCAATTCCTTCTGCTCCTAACGAGCAACCTCTATAACTAATTGATAAACCAATCCCTTTTCTATACTCATTTTCGGGCTTAATAAATTCTTCTGGTTTAAGAATTATATTGTTATTATCTTTTTTATTGGATAAAACAAAATCGATATTTTCTTGCTTTTTATATGCGTTCCATTTACTTTCAAAATTAGTAATGTTATTTGCATAATTCAGAATTTCAATTAGATTTACATCATGTGTATTTAATATTTGCCCGCTTGCTGTTTCCGAGTTTTGATAAAATCCGTTTATTTTTCGTATTTCATAAGCCGAGATATTAATATTATTTGCGATTTCATCAATAATCTGTTCTTGAGCAAAAATCGGTTGCGGTGAACCAAAACCTCTAAAAGCTCCGGTATAAGGGTTGTTTGTATAAACTGCTCTTACATCAGTCCAAACATTTGGTACAATATATGGTCCTGTTGCTTGAACAACGCTACGCCATGTTACAAACGGGGACATTGAGGCATATGCTCCGCCATCAGCAAGTATATCAATTTTCATCGCAATTATTTTGCCATCTTTATTGTAACCTACTTTGTAGTGCATTCTATATGGATGCCTTTTGTAAGATTCTAAAATGCTATCTTCTCGAGAATATTTAATTTTTATTGGGCGTCTTAATTTTAAAGCCGCAATAGCCGCACGAGCAGATAAAATGTTCATAGTATCATCCTTTCCGCCAAATGAACCACCCAAAGTTGCTTGCTTAATCCTTACGTTAGTAAGTTGCAAACCTAAAACTGCAGCTACAACATTTCTGCATGTAAAAGGATTTTGAATGCTCCCGATAATCTCAATATCAGTACCGCGTGCTCCAGGAATTGCAATTACACATTCCGGTTCTAAATATGCGTGCTCCTGGTATCCGGTGTTATAAGTTTGTTCAATTATGTAATCGCAATCTTTAAACCCTTTTTCAATATCGCCTTTTCGTAAAGGATAATGAATAATAAGATTGCTACCTAATTCGGGATGTATTAAGGGAGCATGCTCCAATAGGCTGGTCTCCGGATTTGTAAGCGGAGTAATAGGAGTAAAATCAACTTTCACTTTTTTAGCTAATTCGTTCAATCTCTCTTCGTCAGTACCTACTAATAAAGCTAATACGTCTCCACAAGTCTTAACTTCAGTATCTGCAAAAATTGGTTGATCCTTTACTATAGCTCCAACTTTTTTAG
>DAINPX010000434.1:0-2813 GCA_036743235.1 Melioribacteraceae bacterium | reverse complement strand
TGTTTAATTATAGTGCTAATATTACTGAATATTTGTATTTATCAAGAGTTGAAGAGTTTAATAATTTAATTAAAGAATCTTTAGAAAAGAAAGCATCAATGCAAGCAGATTGTCTGCTTGATAATAAGATTTATAATGTTTCAACTAAAGTTATTACTAACGAATGGTTAAATGAAGGTTTAGTAGTTATTGTAAGTGATATTGATTTAGTAAAAAGACTAGAAAAAGCTAAAAGAGATTTCTTCGCTAATGCATCTCATGAATTAAAATCACCACTTACTTCAATTATTGGTCTGCAAGAGATGATTGAAAATAACTTCGTTTCTTCAAAAGAAGAATTTGAAGATATTAACAAAAGAACGATTTCTGAGGCTAGACGTAGTATGAAGTTAATTAACGATATGCTTAGTTTAGCTGAACTTGAGAGTTTAAAAGCTAAACCAATGGATCAAGAAGTTGATTTAAAGGTATTAGTTTTAGATGTATTAAAGAGCTTAGATGTAAAGATCAAAGCTAAAGGATTAAAAGTAGTAGTTGATTTAGAAGATGCTATTTTAAAAGGGTCTTTAGAAGACTTTAGGAAACTTGTAGAGAATTTAATTGATAATGCAATTAAGTATAATAAAGAGCAAGGTTTAATTAAAGTTGCAATAAAAGAAGGAAAAGATGAAATAGCTTTATCTGTAGAAGATACAGGTATTGGTATTAAACAAAAAGAACAAAAGAAAATTTATGAAAGATTCTATCGTGTTGATAAAGGTAGAAGTCAAGAAGTTGAAGGCACAGGTTTAGGTTTAGCAATCGTCAAGTATGTAGTATTAGCATATGATGCAAGAATTGAACTTGATAGCACTTTAGGACTTGGTAGTAAATTTACTGTATATTTTAAGAAAGCATAAAAATATGCTTTCTTTTTTAATAAAATAATGGAAGTTTTGTAAAAAGTGTGTTATAATAAAGCAAATAAGGAGGATTATATGAAGTTAATCATTGGGATTGTAGCAACAGATGATTGCAACAATGTGGTTAAAAGTTTAATCAAAAACGATTATTTTTGTACAAGATTATCATCAACTGGCGGATTCTTAAGAAAAGGAAATACCGTTGTTTTAATTGGTGCCAAAGCTACAGAAGTTGATAAAGTAATCAAAATTATAGAGAAAGAATCTAAAACAAGAAAAGCAATGGTTCCGAGTTCAGTAGTTGATGAGTATGGTATGACTACAGGAACTCCAATTGAAGTTACAGTTGGGGGAGCTACACTATTCATTTTAGATGTAGAGAAGACAGTAAAATTATAGAAGTATAATACTTCTATAAAATGGCTCCGTAGCCAAGCGGGAAGGCAATGGTCTGCAACACCTTGATCGTCGGTTCAAATCCGACCGGAGCCTCCAGATTAAAATTTATGAAGCCCAATTTGGGCTTTTTATTTCAGTTGGTTTTGAGAAATATATAATTAAATTTATCATTTAGGTGTCTATTAAAAGATAAAAACAAATTTTATTACCACATTATAGAATTAATATATGAATTATGTTATAATAATATTATATATTAACTAATACAAATAAAACAAAAAGGAGGATATAATGCGAAAAACTAATAAAAAACAAGTAAAAACAAAAAAAACTACTAGAAATAAAACTATAGATTTTGAAATTACACAAGATAACAAATTTGTTCAAGAAGTTATACAAATAACAGAAAAGCAGTCCTTGTCTAATGTAATTAATAAAACAATTAATGGAGATACTTTTGAAGTGCTAAAATTATTGCCCGAAAAAATTATTGATTTATTAATTGTTGATCCTCCCTATAATTTATCAAAAAATTATCATGGAAATATATTTGATAAACAAAAAGAGTTAGAATACGAAAATTATACTAAGAAATGGATAGATGCTGTTATTCATACGTTAAAAGATGATGCCACAATCTATGTATGTTGTGATTGGGAAAGCAGTTTAATTATCGGTAAAGTCTTAAAAGAATATTTCAAAGTTAAGAATAGAATTACATGGCAAAGAGAAAAAGGAAGAGGAGCAAAAACAAATTGGAAAAATGCAATGGAAGATGTTTGGTTTGCAACTAATTCAAATAATTACACATTTAATGTGAACGATGTTAAAGTGCGAAAAAAGGTTATAGCTCCATATAGAATAAATGGGCAACCCAAAGATTGGAACGAAACTATAGAAGGCAATTTTAGAGATTCTTATCCAAGTAATTTTTGGGACGATATTACAATTCCATTTTGGTCTATGCAAGAAAACACCGCACATCCCACGCAAAAACCGGAAAAATTAATAGCTAAATTAATTTTAGCTAGTAGTAATAAAGGTGATGTTGTATTGGATCCCTTTTTAGGTTCTGGTACAACCTCAGTAGTTGCGAAAAAATTAGGTAGAAAATACATAGGTATTGAGTATAATATGCAATATTGTGCGTGGGCAGAATATAGACTTGAAAAGGCTAATGTTGATAATACAATACAAGGTTATGTGGACGGAGTATTTTGGGAAAGAAATACATTAGCAGCACAGCAAAAAAACAAATAAAATATTTTAATATGGAGGTACAATATGTATAATCAAATTGTTATTGATGAGTTAATTAATTTTATTCATAATAATCCAAATTTAAGTAAAGAAAAATTAACTGAAGCAGTAGTAAAAAAATTTCAATTAACAAAAGATAGAAGCGTGTATTATAATAAATATTATGCTATTAGGTTTTCAAAATCTAGTAGCGACAATTTCAGTAATACAGTATTAGGCTTATCTACTCTACAAAAGTATGATCATTTACCT
>DAINPX010000433.1:0-2815 GCA_036743235.1 Melioribacteraceae bacterium | reverse complement strand
ACCGCTGCCGCAACTTCATTTATTCGGAATTGATTTATCAATAACCCGACACCTCGTTTTTATGTGGATTGCTGCAATTATTATGATAATAGTTTTAAGAAAAGTTGCCAATGCATATAAAAAATCGTATGTACCAAAAGGGATAACAAATGCAGTTGAAACATTAATTTTATTTGTACGGGATGAAATTGTAAAACCAAACATAGGTAAAGGTTACGAAAAGTTTTTGCCATATTTATTAACGGTTTTCTTTTTTATCTTTGTATGTAACTTTTTGGGTTTAATTCCCTACGGTGCTACTGCCACCAGTAATATATCCGTTACTGCAACTTTGGCATTATTTACGTTTTTTATTACCCAGATTGGGGGTATAATGAAAAACGGATTTTTTGGATACTTTAAAGGGTTAGTACCGCATGGAATTCCTTTCTGGTTACTACCGATTATGGCAGTTGTTGAACTATTAGGACTTTTTACTAAACCGTTTGCATTGGCAATACGTCTTTTTGCCAACATGACGGCAGGACACATTGTTATTTACGCATTATTAGGTTTAATATTTATATTACATACATATTTTGTCGCTCCTGTTTCGGTAGCATTTGCATTATTTATATTTTTCTTGGAAATACTTGTTGCGGTATTACAAGCATATATATTTACTATGTTATCGTCATTGTTTATAGGAATGGCAGTACATCAGGAACATTAATAAATAATTAATTATATACGGAGGAAATAAATGGATTTCGCATATTTAACAGCAGGTTTTGGAGCAGCATTAACAGTTATAGGCGGTGCATTTGGTATCGGAAAGTTAGCAAGTTCTGCTATGGAAGCCAGCGGAAGACAACCGGAAGCAGCAGGCGATATAAGAACTTCTATGATTATTGCAGCAGCATTAATTGAAGGTATTTCGTTGTTTGCATTGGTTATCTGTATTCTTTTAGCTTTAAAATAATTAATTTAACAATTAGGCAAACACATGGCAGGAAAAATTTATCTTGCGTTTTTACTTTCCGGCGGAGAAGCCCCCGGAAGCCCGTTGGATGTTAATCCGGGGTTAATTATTTGGACAACAGTAACGTTTATTATATTGCTGTTAATTCTTAAAAAGGTTGCTTGGAAACCGATATTAGACAGCTTATCTGCACGCGAAAACTCAATTGCCGAAGCTTTACAGAAAGCTGAATTGGCAAAAAAAGAAGCCGAAGAAATTGTTGCAAATAATAAAGCAAATTTAGCCAAGTACGAAGAAGAGGCAAAAATTGTTATAGCCGAAGCACGTTCTTATGCCGAAAAATTAAAATCCGAAGCCGAAGAAAAAAGTAAGGCAGAAGCTAAACGATTAATTGAAGAAGCTAAACAAGAAATTGAAAGAAAGCAACAGGAATCTTTTAATTTACTTAAAGCACAAGTTTCGGAAATTGCTATTACGGCAGCTGAAAAGATAATTAAACAAGATTTAGACAAAGAAAAACATACCCAAATTGTAAATAGGTATATTGACGAATTATCGAATAATTAATTATGAGTGATTTTAACGTTTCTACACGGTATGCCAACGCTTTATTAGCTATTGCAATAGAGACCAATCAATTTGAAGTTATATCTAACGATGTTGATTATGTTCTTGATGTATTTGCTAATGTAAAAGCTTTAAAGGTAGCAATTTATAGCCCCGTTATTAAATTGGAAAAGAAAATTCAAATTTTGGAAGAAGTATTTAAGGCAAAAATTAGTTCCAAAACGTTCGAGTTTTTAACTTTCTTATTAAATAAAAGACGGGATACACTTTTAATTTCGATACTTAAAAGGTATTGTACACTTCGAGATAACAAAAAAGGAGTGGCAAACGTAAAAGTTAAAGTTGCTTTCGATATATCGGAGGAACAAAAAAATAAACTTAAAGACAAATTAGAAGAAATAACCAAAAAACAAGTAACTCTAAGTATCCAAAAAGACGAATTGATAATTGGCGGTTTTATTGCAAGACATGAAGATACTGTTTATGATGCATCAATAAAGCATAGTTTAGAACTGCTTAAAAAACAATTTCTTGAAGGAGAAAAGGTGCTAAATTAAAATACAATCAGGAAGATAAAATGGCAGAAGTAAGACCTGACGAAGTAACCGAGATATTACGTAAACAATTATCAGGTTTCGAAAACGAGATAGATACTTATGAAGTAGGCACTGTTTTGCAAGTTGGTGACGGTATTGCCCGCGTTTACGGATTAAGCAAAGTAATGGCAACCGAGTTAATTGAATTTCCCAACGGTGTAATTGGAATGGTGTTAAACTTGGAAGAAGACAGTGTTGGTTGCGTACTTTTTGGAGAGAGCACCTTAATTAAAGAAGGTGACCAAGTAAAACGCACCGGTCGTGTTGCTTCTTTTCCTGTCGGTAAAAGTATTATCGGTAGGGTAGTAAATCCGTTAGGCGAGCCTTTGGACGGAAAAGGTCCTATAAGTATAGAAAAATATTTGCCGATTGAAAGAAAAGCTTTAGGTGTTATGGCACGTCAACCGGTAAAAGAACCTTTGCAAACCGGTATTACCGCAATAGATGCCATGATACCTATAGGTCGTGGTCAAAGAGAGTTAATAATAGGTGATAGACAAACCGGTAAAACCGCTATAGCTATAGATGCTATAATAAATCAAAAATATACTCATACCGAAGAAGCAAAAAAGTATGGAATTAATCCTGTTTTTTGTGTTTATGTAGCCGTAGGTCAAAAAAACAGTACAATTGCTCAAGTTGTTGCTAAGTTGGAAGAACACGGTGCAATGGAATATACAACCGTAGTATC
>DAINPX010000432.1:0-2829 GCA_036743235.1 Melioribacteraceae bacterium | reverse complement strand
CATTAATGACATTTCTAAATTGCTGAAACTGTGACATTTCTATTTTGCTATTACATTTAAATTTCTTTTTTTTATAGGGATTTACCTTTTTTTTATTATTTTTGATTTATCCAAACACTATTTATTGAATAACCATGATTAAAGTTTATTGTAACGCTAATATTTACACCGCAGATAAAAACTTATTATTTGCTGATTTTCTTGTAACAGATTATAATAAAATTGTTTATGTCGGCAATTCTTCTAATATTTCGGATAAGTCTTTTTTAGATAACTACCTTAAAATTGCCAATGAAGTATTTGATTTAAAGAATAAATTAGTTTTACCCGGTTTTATAGATTCCCACGCCCATATTATTATGGGTGGGTTTTATTTATTAAGTGCCGATTTATCTAATGTTAAATCTAAAAAGGAATTTGTTGATGTAATAAAAAAATATGTAATCCAAAATCCGGGCAAACCGGTTTACGGCGGTAATTTTAACCAACAAAATTGGGATATCAAAGAATTTCCTGATAAAAGTTGGGTTGATGACTTTACGCCTGATATACCGGTCTTTTTACATAGAATGGATTATCATTCGGCATTGGCAAATTCATTTGTTTTAAAACTTGCAGGAATTACCAAAGAAACCCCAAATCCTGAAGGTGGCGAAATTGTTAAAGATAAAATTACCGGTGAACCTACAGGAATGCTAAAAGATAAAGCAATGGACTTGGTTGCCGAATTATTACCCGAAAGATCGGAAGAAGAGTACTTTGATGCTTGTTGTGCTACAATGTCTATAGCAAAAAAATTTGGTGTTACTTCAATTCACGATATTGCTTATAAAGGTGATTTTAAAACATACCAAAAATTATTAAAAAATAACAAACTTACCGTAAGAATTTATACTCGCTTGCCTATTGAAAAATGTGAAAGTATTATTAACTGCGAATTAGAAAATAACTTTGGAAATGATTATCTAAAATTTGGTGGTTTAAAAGCTTTTGCAGATGGTTCTCTGGGTTCTTATACAGCATTATTCTTTGAACCTTATATTGACGATATTAATGCTTATGGACTTGCAACCGATATTGTAAATAACGGCAATTTAGAAAAATGGGGAATATATTCTGATAATAATAATTTACAATTAAGTATTCATGCAATAGGTGATAAAGCTATTTCGTTAATTTTAGATTTAGCCGAAAAAATTTCGAGCTTAAATGTAAAAAGAGATAGACGTTTAAGAATAGAACACTCACAACACATTAATGTTGATGACTTAGAACGTTATGTTAAAAATGATGTAATTTCTTCAATGCAACCATATCATTTATTTGATGACGGATGCTGGGCAAAAAGTAAAATTGGCGAGGAACGTTTAAAAACGACTTTAGCATTTAATTCTTTTATTAATAAAGGGATAAAGGTATGTTTTGGTAGCGATTTTCCGGTAGCTACACTAAATCCTATTTTGGGCATTTATGCTGCAGTTACACGACATACTGCAGATGGATTAAACCCGAACGGAATAATTCCGGAAGAAAAGATATCGGTTTTGCAAGCTGTTAATGCTTATACAATTGATGCTGCATATGCTTCGTTTGAAGAAAATATTAAAGGAAGTATAACTGCCGGTAAATTAGCCGATTTTGTTGTTTTGAACAAAAATATTTTTGAAATTAATCCAAACGAAATTAAAGACGTATATGTAGAAAAAACGATTTTTGACGGTAATATTATTTACTCGGTTTAGAATGAGATTTTCTAAAGTACAAATATATCGGCAATCCGGTTAATACAAGTCCAAAGCATGCCAATACGCCATAGGATGGATAAGCTAATATAGTTCCGTAAATTAAATAAAACTGAATTAGTAAAGATAACACACCCATTGTTTTCCAAAATGGAGCTATAAAAGTCGGTTTATAGTCGTTTCGCTTTCTTAAATAAAAAATTGTTCCATAAACTAACGTATTTTGTAAAACGTAAGAAAGAGTAAAATAACCGAGCATGTTTTCAATATCACCTAATAGAAAAATTGCTACCGCAAAGCAAGCTTGAATAATTATTGAAAAATGAGGTGTTAGATATTTAGGATGTAATTTTCCGAATGGTTTAAAAAATAATCCGTCTTTTGCCATTGCATACTCTAAACGAGGTTGAACCATAATGCTTGCACTTAGCACCCCAATCATAGATATAAAGGCAACAATGGCAAATAAATGAGGAGCACTGTTTTTAAAATAATTTAAGTATAAAAATGGGTTAACAAAATCACCCTTGGCATTTATTAAATCCTCAAAAGGAACAATCATACTTGTACCTAATGAAATTAATGTATATGCAATAATAACAAAAATAACCGAACCGATTAATGCTAAAGGCAAGGTTCTACTCGGATTTTTTACTTCTCCTGCCATATATAAAATATTTCCAAAGCCTGCATAACTCCATGAAGTTGCCGATATACCTGCTGTAATTACAAAAAATAACGAACCGGAATTACGGATAAAGTTTTGTTTAGTAAAAATACTAATATCGAACATTCCAAATCCAATTAAAACAACCGCAAAAAGTGGAATTATTTTAGCAAAAGTGAGAACAATTTGAAAATTTCCGCCTGTCTTTACACTTCTGTAATGCATATAAGCAAAAGCCAAAATTAGTGCCGATGCAAATAATCTTGCAATCCAAAAATTATTTAATATTGGGGCAAAAATAGTTAAAACCGAGGCTGCACTTAATGCAACTATAGTTAAAGTAGGAGTATCGCTTGTTAAAAAGCAAGTCCAAGTATATAAAAATGCAAGAAACGGCGAACCAGCCTTCTGAAGATAATA
>DAINPX010000431.1:0-2854 GCA_036743235.1 Melioribacteraceae bacterium | reverse complement strand
TACCCGTAATTTTTATTACAGCGCTTAGCGATGATAGAACTATTCAAAGAGCAAAAGAAACTGATCCATACGGTTACATATCCAAACCTTATGAAATGAAGGATTTAAAGGGAACTATTGAATTTGTAATTAATAAAAAAGAAACTGATAGAAAAATTAGAGAACAAGATTTATGGTTCAAAAATACTCTTAATAGCTTAAATGATGCCATTATTACTTTGGATAAAAATGATAAAGTGTCTTTTATAAATTCTATTGCCGAATCTGCTTTTGAATTTGAAACAAAAGATGTTAAAGGTAAGTATTTTGAAGACTTATTCACTATTGAAGACGATACTACAATAGAATCTTTAATATACTTATCTCATCAAGGAAATAACGGTATTGACGGAAGCCATTTTAGGAATAAAATTATTACTGTAAGTTCCGGCAAAAGGATATTTGTTGAAGAAAAAATTTCTGAAATATTTGATCATAAAAATGAAAAAGTAGGTAAAGTAATTAATTTAAGAGATACGGAAAAACGAAGAGAAATTTTACTTCAAACAATTAAAGCAAAAGATTATTATCTTAATTTTTTTGAAAAATTTCCGGTTTTAATTTGGAGATGTAATAGTTACGGAGAATTTAATTACTTTAATAACCATTGGATTAATTATACCGGAATTGATATATCTTCGCAAATATTTAAGGGTTGGTTAAATTTAATTAGTAATGAAGATAGGCAACTATTTGTTGATACGTTTTATAATGCATTCAGTACACAAAGTAGCTGTAATGTTGATTTTAGATTGTTAAATAATTTGGGTGATTATAGATGGGTAACCTGTTTTGCCGAGCCTTTTAACGATATTACTGATAATTTTGCCGGATATATCGGAATATGTTTTGATATAACTGCACGTAAATTATTAGAAGAAGAGTTGATAAATGCCAGAAATATTTCGGAGGCAGCAAGCATTGCAAAATCAACATTTATTGCAAATATGAGCCATGAAATACGAACCCCTTTAAATGGAATTATGGGATTAACTGATTTATTATTAGATACAAAAATTGATGCAGAACAAAAAGAATTTTTGGAAATGATAAAGCAGTCAGAATATAATTTACTTAATTTGCTTAATAATTTAATTAATTATTCAAAAATAGAAAGGAACAAAGATAGTTTAGTTAAGTCACCATTTAAATTACGTGAAGTAATTGATGATATTACTCTACCTTTTAAAACAAGTATTACGAAAAAAGGACTTGGATTTAATCTTTCCTTAGATAAGACAATTCCGAATGTTTTGTTGGGCGATTCGGTTAAAATTCAACAGATTTTATCAAATTTACTTGGAAATGCCGAAAAGTTTACTGAAAGAGGGGAAATATCATTAAAGGTAGATTTAGATACTTATATTTCAACATTCATAAAAGAAAACAATAGCCTATTTTTACATATAATTATTAGTGATACTGGAATAGGAATTGACAAGAATAAACATAATTTAATTTTTGAAAGTTTTACGCAAATAGATAGTTCAAAAACCAGAAGATATAGCGGAAGTGGGCTTGGTTTAAGTATTGTAAAAAAGATTTGTGAACAGATGAACGGTAAAGTTTGGTTTGAAAGTGAGTTAGGAAAAGGTTCAACTTTTCATTGTATAATTGAAGTAGAGAAAGTAATTTAATTGGAGATAAATTATGAAATTTCTTGTTGTTGAAGATGATTTTACAAGTAGGTTAGTTCTTCAAAAAATGTTGGCACCATATGGTTATTGCGATACGGCAGTAAACGGAATTGAAGCAGTTAAAGCGTTTGAAATGGCTCATTCCGATAATTCCCCATATGATACAATATTTTTAGATATAATGATGCCCGAAATGGATGGAAAAGAGGCATTAAAAATTATTCGTCAAAAAGAAAAGGAAATGAATGTTTTACCCAAAAATGAAGTTAAAATAGTAATGGTAACTGCTTTAGATACTGCTCAAGATGTTATTGAAGCATATTATAATGGCGGATGCACTTCTTATTTGGTTAAACCGATTGAAAAAAAGAAAATTATCAAAGCATTAAAAGATTTGGGACTAGTGGAATAAAATATTATTTTACTTTAGTATTTATTGAATATTAATTCTTTCTTTTTATTTATATTTAAATATTGCAAAATATTAATTTTAGATAAAAAGAAGGAATTATTATGAAACGATTTGTATTTTTATATTCGGTAGTATTTTTACTTGTTTTTTATTCATGTAGTTTTGTTTCGGTTAAATTAAATTATGAAGAAGAAAAATCGATAAAAACCGGCTTAGATACAATAAAAACGGTTAATGTTGATAAAGCAAAAACTTTAAAAACTGATTTTAAGAATAAATTATTAAAATTAGATTTCCCTCCTTATACTAAAATTGATACGGTTGTTGTTGATAATTTAAATAAGTTAATTACAATTAATTTTAGTAAAGAATTATCGTATATTGCATTACGCGAAGATAATGTTAAAAGTTACTACAGTATCCTAAAAGAATATTTAGGTAACGATTATTCATCTTATAATTTAATAATTACTTCGCTGGGAATTAAGATTGAAGATTTAATTCCTAATTTATATCGTACATCATTAAATTATGATTTTAACAGAGTGAGGGATTTTAACTTTAAAAGAACAACACCCATAATTGAAAATATTAATAAACCATTTAAAATTACAAAAGGGTTATATAATAGAAATATTGCATTGTGGCATAGTCATGGTTGGTATTATTCGGTTGATGCTAATAGGTGGGAGTGGCAAAGACCCAGGTTGTTTCAAACAGTAGAAGATTTAGTGCCTCTATCTTTTGTTATTCCGTATATAGCTCC
>DAINPX010000430.1:0-2875 GCA_036743235.1 Melioribacteraceae bacterium | reverse complement strand
AACAGAGAGAAAGAGTAGAAATACTAAAAGAGAAATTAAAAACATCAACCGATGCCGATGCAAACCGCTTACTTGATTTAGCCGAGTTTTTGGTTAAAAAATCAGTATGGATAATAGGTGGTGACGGTTGGGCATATGATATTGGATATGGCGGATTAGATCATGTATTGGCAAGCGGTAAAAATGTTAATATTTTAGTACTTGATACAGAAGTATATTCTAATACCGGTGGTCAGATGTCAAAATCGACAAGTATTGGAGCCGTAGCAAAATTTGCTGCTGCAGGAAAGCGTATGGGTAAAAAAGATTTAGCTTTAATGGCAATGAGTTATGGAAACGTATATGTTGCAAAAGTAGCCATGGGTTCAAATGATTTACACACAATACGTGCTTTTGTTGAAGCTGAGGCTTATGATGGTCCTTCAATAATAATTGCATATTCACATTGTATTGCTCATGGTATTAATATGTCAAAAGGATTTGAATGTCAAAAATTAGCAGTTGATAGCGGTCACTGGCCATTATTCAGATACAATCCTTTATTAGCATCTGAAGGAAAAAATCCTTTAAAATTAGATTCAAAAGCTCCAAAGATAAAGTTGGAAGATTATATTTATAACGAAACACGTTACAAGATGTTAACAAAATCACATCCTGAAATTGCGAAAGAACTTTTAGCTTTAGCTCAAGAAGAAGTTAATAAACGTTACAGATATTACGAACAATTAGCTTCTCTTGATTTCGGATCAAAAACTGAAAATTAATAATTATAGCCCCGTTACCGGCGGGGCAGTTTTAAAAAATATTAAACAATTTTGGAGTAAAAATGGATTTAACAACAACATATATGGGATTAAAATTAAAAAATCCTATAGTTTCATCAGCTTCTCCTTTATCCGAATCTGTTGATAGCGTAAAAGCTTTAGAAGATGCAGGTGCAGCCGCAGTAGTTGTATATTCTTTATTTGAAGAACAGATTAGCCATGAATCAGGCGAATTAGACCATTACTTAACTTATGGTGCCGAAAGTTATGCCGAAGCTGTATCTTATTTTCCTCAGCCCGAAGAATTCAGGTCAGGTCCCATTGAATACCTAGATCATATAGCAAAATTAAAAAAATCTGTAGATATACCTATTATTGGCAGTTTAAATGGTGTTAGTACAGGCGGTTGGGTTAAATATGCAAAAAATATTGAAGAAGCAGGTGCTGACGCACTAGAATTAAATATTTATTACATTCCTACAAGCCCACAATTAACAGGTTCAGAAATTGAGACCATGTACATTGACACTTTAAAAGCCGTTAAAAGTAATACAAAAATACCTGTTTCTGTAAAACTTAGTCCTTATTTTACTTCCTTGGCAAATCTTACTTCACAATTAGATAAGGCAGGAGCAGATGGTTTAGTATTATTTAACAGATTTTATCAACCGGATTTCGACTTAGCCAATCTAAGTGTAGTTCCTAACTTAGTTTTAAGCAGCAATTGGGAAATGAGATTACCATTACGCTGGATTTCAATTTTATTTGGCAAAATTAACGCCAGTCTTGCTGCAACTAGCGGTATTCAATCTGCAGAAGATGTTATTAAAATGGTAATGGCAGGAAGCGACGTAACTATGTTATGTAGTGAAATTTTGCGTAACGGAAGAAGTCGCATAACCGAAATTATTAACGACATGAAAAAATGGATGGAAGAAAACGAATATCCTTCTGTTGAATTTATGAAAGGAAGTATGAGTCAAAAATCAGTTGAAGAACCAACTGCTTTTGAACGTGCTAATTACATGAAAGCTTTAAATAGTTATAAATTGTTAATTTAGTTTTATTTTATCTTAAAAGCTCCGTTTCATATTAATGAAATGGAGCTTTTATATTTTAAAGAATTATTTCCCGCTTTGCATAAAATTTCACTTGATTTTAATGATATAATATCGTAATGTATTATATCAATATTAAAATCTTTACTTTTATATCTACCAATAACTAAAAGGATAAAATATGGAATTTTTAGCAAAATTAGGGATCAAAGAAAAGAATTTTGGTTCATCTACCGGATTAATTTGGAATGAAACAACAGATGCAGGCGAATTAAAAATCTATTCTCCAGTTGACGGAAAATTTATTTCTTCAGTTTACCAAGCTTCTATTGATGATTATAAAAAAGTTTCTGATACTGCACACAAAGCGTTTTTAGAATGGAGAAATGTACCGGCTCCTAAGCGTGGTGAAATTGTTAGATTAATTGGATTAAAGTTACGAGAGTATAAAGAACCATTAGGAACTTTAGTCTCTTATGAAATGGGAAAATCGCTGCAAGAAGGTTTAGGCGAGGTTCAAGAGATGATTGATATTTGTGACTTTGCAGTCGGTTTAAGCAGGCAACTTTACGGTTTTACAATGCATTCCGAAAGACCCAAGCATAGAATGTATGACCAATATCATCCATTGGGAATTGTGGGAATAATTAGTGCTTTTAATTTTCCTGTTGCAGTTTGGTCTTGGAACTCGATGTTAGCTACGGTTTGTGGTGATTCAAATCTTTGGAAACCCTCTTCTAAAGTACCATTAACAGCAATTGCAGTTCAAAATATTTTGGCTGATGTAATAAAAGAAAATAATTTACCCGAAGGTTTGTTTTCATTAATTATCGGAAAAGGTTCGACCGTTGGTGAAATGATGTTGAACGATAACAGAGTTCCATTGGTTTCTATTACCGGCTCCACACATGTTGGTAAACATGCTGCCGAAGTAATTGCAAGAAGGTTTGGAAGATCTATTTTAGAGCTTGGAGGAAATAATGCCATAATTTTAAGTAATAATGCAGATCTAAAAATGGCTATTCCTGCAATAGTTTTTGGAGCTGTTGGGAC
>DAINPX010000429.1:0-2887 GCA_036743235.1 Melioribacteraceae bacterium | reverse complement strand
AATGTTTCGCAGCTTCGTGTTTTTCAGTTAGAACATGCATATACTTTTGATAATATTCTAATGAAACAACAAGAAACTCAGATGATAGATCTTGTTGATCAGATTAATGAAAATATTGATAAATACGAAAAACTTAAAAAAAAATATATAAAAAAAGATATATATTCTAATAAAGAAGAGAAACTTTATGACGAATTTATTGAAAATTGGGAAAAGTATGTAGATATCAGTTTTACAATATTTAAATTATCACGAGAAAACAAGAAAGAAAGTGCCGTTGAACTACTTATGGGACCTGCAAAAGATATTTATAATATTGCAAGCGATGATTTAGTATCGTTAGTAAGTTTAAGTAAACTGGATGCCTTTAAAGCTACTAAACGTGCTGAAAAAACTTTTGAAAATACAAAGGATTTTGTTAGAGTAATTGTTTTTTTTGCAGTAAGTTCTGCTTTGTTTTTTACATTTTTAATGATTAGATTAATTACAATACCAATTAAACAATTAGATAATGCCGCTGCTTCAGTAATTAAAGGTAATTTAAATATTTGGTTAGATATTAATAGCAAAGATGAGATCGGTCGTCTTGCAAAAACCTTTTTGCAAATGGCTCAATCATTAAAAGAATATAAATTTAGAACAGAAGAACAGGCTACAAAATTAATTAATCAACAAAAAGAATTACAAATTGCCAACTGTGAACTTACAAATAAATCGGTTTCGCTTGAAGAACAGAAATCGGAAATAGAAAAAAAGAATTATGAACTGACAGAAGCTCTTAATAACTTAAAAAAAACACAAAATCAATTAATTCAATCTGAAAAGCTTGCATCATTAGGACAGCTAACAGCCGGAATAGCACATGAGATTAATAATCCAATAAATTTTGTATTATCAAATGTCTCTCCTTTAAGACGCGATATATACGATTTACTTGAATTATTAAAAAAATATGAAGAAGTCATTCGTTTAAATGAATATAAAAATTTCCAAGATATAATCTTTTCTTTTAAAAAAGAAATTGATTTCGATTATTTGATTAATGAAATTGAAAGTTTACTTGACGGGATGGATGAAGGAGCAAAAAGGACGGCAGATATTGTAAAAGGATTGAGAAATTTTAGTAGAATGGATGAAGGAGTAAAAAAACTTACGGATATTAATTCCGGCATACAATCTACTTTGGTTATGTTAAAAAATGAAATTAAAAATAGAATTGAAGTAAAACTAAAATTAGGCGACATACCAAAAATATTATGTTATTCTGGTAAAATTAATCAAGTATTTTTAAATTTGCTAAGTAATGCAAAAGATGCCATAAAAGGATTTGGCATTATAGAAATTGAAACATACAATAATAATAATAATATCTATATTAGAATAAAAGATAACGGAGTTGGAATGTCTTCTGATATTAAAAACAGAATATTTGAACCATTTTTTACAACAAAAGATGTTGGGAAAGGAACCGGATTGGGTTTATCAATTACATACGGTATCATTGAAGATCATAAAGGGAAGATAGAAGTATTTAGCGAAGAGGGGAAAGGAACAGAATTTTTAATAACTCTTCCTATTTTATCAGAATAATTCTTCAATTATCCTAATCGAGTATTTGTATAATATATTAGAAATATGCAGATATATTTATAATAATACAATTCATAATATATATAAATCTTTTAATAAAAATAGTTGTTTTTTTCCTTTTGAAAAGATATAAATTTTACTTAATTTAGTTAATAGACTGTTTTTAATAATATCATAGTCTTTAATTATAAAATTAAATATATCCAAATATATGAGGAATAATTATGGCTAAAGTTAAAGGAGATATCATAATTGATATCGAGAAATGTAAAGGTTGCGAATTGTGTGTAGAAGCTTGTCCGCAAGAAGCGTTGGAAAAATCGAGAGTTGTTAACAACAAAGGTTATCTTTATATCGTTAAAGTTGAAGATACTTGTACAGGATGTGTATCTTGTGCTATGGTATGCCCTGAAGGAGCTATAACGGTGTACAGAAAAACAGAAAAAAAAGATGAACATATAGCAACAATAACAAACGTATCTAAAGATATAACTATTACGGTGAAAGAATGAGCGAATTAAAATTAATGAAAGGGAACGAAGCATTAGCAGAAGCCGCAATACGTGCGGGTTGTGATGCTTATTTCGGTTATCCTATTACTCCGCAATCTGAAGTATTGGAATATTTGATGAAAGATGCTACCTCGAGAACAGGTATGGTAGTTTTACAAGCAGAAAGTGAAGTTGCATCAATTAATATGGTTTATGGAGCTGCAGGTACCGGTAAAAAAGTAATGACATCGTCATCTAGTCCGGGTATAAGTTTAATGGTTGAAGGTATTTCATATATTGCCTGCGCCGAATTACCTTGCCTTATTGTAAATGTAAACAGAGGCGGTCCGGGTCTTGGAACAATTCAACCGGGACAGGGTGATTATTTTCAAGCTGTTAAAGGTGGTGGACATGGCGATTACAAGTTAATTGTTTTAGCTCCTTCTACTGTTCAAGAATTGTCTGACTTTGTTAAATTATCTTATGATTTAGCCTAAAAATATCGTAATCCTGTTATGATCCTTTCTGACGGTGCTTTAGGGCAGATGATGGAAAAAGTTGAATTGTTTGATCCTATTCCAAGAACTACGGAAGTACCTGATTGGGCAACTGTCGGTAAACCGGCTTCAAGAGATAGAAATTTTATTACTTCATTACATATTCAACCCGATAAGATGGAAGAAGTCAATATTCATTTGCAAAAAAAATATAAAGAAATTGAAAAAAATGAGACTCGTGTAGAAGTAATTAATTGTGAAGATGCCGATTTTATAATAACCGCCTACGGTTTAGTTGCAAGAATTTGT
>DAINPX010000428.1:0-2891 GCA_036743235.1 Melioribacteraceae bacterium | reverse complement strand
ACTAAAGTAGCAGAATTAATTGAAGTGGTTAAAAAATCTGGGATTGACGATAAAAAGGATCAATCTTATGCTTTATGGGGATTAACACAAGAAAGTTTAAGCAGAACACTTTTTCCTCTTTCAAACTACACTAAAGAACATGTTAGATTCTTAGCCGACAAGTTTAAGCTAAGAACTGCAAAAAAACCGGATAGCCAGGAAATATGCTTTGTGGCAGATAACGACTATCATCGTTTTTTAAATGAGAGATCTCCTGAAATTGTAAAACAAATAAAAGAAGGAGATTTAGTATATAAAGGAAAAGTTGTTGGCAGACATAAAGGCATTCCTTTTTATACAATTGGTCAAAGAAAAGGATTAGGTGTTACATTCGGTAAACCTGCTTACGTTACCGAAATTGACTATAAAAACAATAAAATTTTTATTGGAGATAAAGAAGAACTGTTAAGTAAAACTGTTAAAGCCGATGATATTAATTATGTTAGTGTTAATTTATTAAAATTAGATGAAACAATATTTGCAAAGATTAGATATAAAGATATAGCTACTGAAGCAAAAGTAATAAAAAGTACTACCGAAGAAATCGTATTAGAGTTTTTAGAAATGAAACTTTCAGTTACTCCGGGACAGTCATTGGTAATTTATGATAAAGAAGGTTATGTATTAGCCGGTGGATTAATTAAAAATAACACATAATTTATAGAGGTATATTTTCGAAAAACCGTATAATAATGGAAATGCACTTAATTCTAAAGTTTTAGTTCTTAATCAATCATTTGAACCATTATCTATTTGTACGGCTAAAAAAGCCTTGGTATTAGTTTTACTTAATAAAGCAATTATGATTGCTTCAAACGAAAGAATGTCAATTTCTACATCCAATAAAAGTTTTTTGCTACCAAGTATTATTAAATTAAATTATTTTGTACAGAGACCATATAAAAAAGTTTATTTAACGCGCAAAAATGTATTAAGAAGAGATAATTTTAAGTGTGCTTATTGTGGGCGTAGTGATTTACAATTAACAATAGATCATATAGAACCAAAATCACGAGGGGGATTAGATGAATGGGAAAATTTAATTACTGCTTGCATAAAATGTAACAACAAAAAAGGTGATAGAACACCTGAAGAAGCAGAAATGAATTTAAGATTTAAACCTTTTAAACCGACACATCTTACATTTTTAATAAATAGTTGCGGACGTATAAACGAACAATGGAAACCATATTTGTTTGTAAAATAAGTTATTTATTCAACTTTTAAATATCTTTTTATCATTTATTAAAATTAATTAATAAATAGACTTACAAGAATCATAAAAATTTGTTAAATTTAAGTTTATTTAAAAATAATTTTGTGAACTATGGCTAAAAAACGAATATTAAGCGGAATGAGACCAACAGGGAAACTGCATATTGGTCATTATGTCGGAGCATTAGAAAATTGGATAAAACTTCAAAACGAATATGAAAGTTTTCATCTTATTGCCGATTATCATGTTTTAACAACATCATTAGATTGTAAAGATGTATATAACAATACTTTAGAAATGGTTATAGATTGGCTAGCCACAGGATTGGATCCAATAAAAAGTCCTTTCTTTCGCCAATCGGCTATAAAAGAACATACAGAACTATTTTTAATTTTTACGATGCTAATAACATCTGCACGTTTGGAAAGAAACCCCACATTAAAAGACCAAATTAGAGATTTAAATTTAGAAAATGTAACCTATGGGCATTTAGGTTATCCGGTATTACAATCGGCAGATATTTTACTATACAAAGGCGATGCAGTACCTGTAGGAGATGACCAGGTACCACATGTGGAAATTACTAGAGAAATTGCAAGAAAATTCAATAATCAATATGGATTAACTTTCCCGGAACCCGAACCCGTTTTAACTAAGTTTTCTAGACTAATGGGTTTAGACGGAAATGCAAAAATGAGCAAATCGTTAAATAATACAATTTTACTTAGCGATAAACCGGAAGAGGTTATCTCGAAATTAAAAAAAGCAAAAACTGATCCTGAAAAACTACGCAAAAACGACCCCGGTCATCCCGAAGTATGTTTAATTTTCAATTATCAACAAAAGTTTAATCCTGAAATAATTACAGAAATTGAATCAGGTTGCCGTTCCGGCTTATTGGGCTGTGTTGATTGTAAACTAAAATGTGCTAGTAAGATGAACTTATTTTTAGAGCCTATTTTGGAAAAAAGATCTTTTTATGAAAAAAATATTGATACCGTTAAAGAAATAATTGATGACGGTGAGAAGAGAGCTAAAACTGTTGCAGAAACAACTATGAATGAAGTCAGAAAAAATATGGGAATAGGATAGTTGTATAAAATAATTTTACCTCACTTTGAAGGTCCTTTAGATTTGTTATTGTTTTTTATTAAGCGTGACGAATTGGATATTTATGATATTCCTATTTCGAAAATAACAAAGGATTTTATGGAGTACATTGCTCTTATAAAACAATTGGATTTGGAAGTAGCTGGTGATTTTATTCTAATGGCATCTACATTAATGCAAATTAAAGTTAAGATGTTATTGCCTCGTGAAAAAGATGAAACAGGCGAAGAAATTGATCCAAGAGCTGATTTAGTAAATGCTTTGTTAGAGTATAAAAGATATAAAGAAATGTCTGAAGAGTTATCCTTTTTTGAATCTGATCAAAGAAAGCTTGCTTACAGAGGCAATTTTGAATATGATGAAAGAGAAGCTTTCACCGATATGCAAAAATTGTTAAAAAATATAACATTATATGATTTAATGAAAGCGTTTAAACAAGTATTAATGGAACGCCCTAAAGAAATTGTTCATCAGATAAAAAAACTTAATGTATCCATTGATGAACAAATTGAGTATATATTAAATA
>DAINPX010000427.1:0-2895 GCA_036743235.1 Melioribacteraceae bacterium | reverse complement strand
TTAGTATAACCCACATGTTGCGGCACTATAGATAAGTGTGCAACGTCTGTTAATTTATCGCTTCCGGAATACTTAAAATTTTTACTTTTATTTCCGCCTTTTGCAACATATTCCCACTCTGCTTCGGTGGGTAACCTTCCGCCTGCCCATTTTGCATAAGCAGCAGCATCTTCCCAAGTAATATGCACAACCGGATTGTAACATGTTTTTAGATCATCTATTAAATCACCTTTGTAATCATATTTCCAACTTATATATTTCTCCCTTTTAGAGCGACCCCTATCGTATATTTCACTCCCCCAATCGTTTTTATCATTATACGTTTTATAACCGGTTACGGCTACAAAAAATGCAAATTCGCTAACGGTAACTTCAAATTTGCTAATATAAAAATCTTTTAATTTTACTTCATGTTCCGGTTTGGAATCCGAATATCGCATCATATCTTGAATTGTTGAAGAACCTCCGGATTTTGACCCCGGTAAACCCATCATAAACTTTCCGCCTTCAACAAAAATTATGTTAGTTCCAATATTTTGCTTCTTTTCGTTTGCTGATTTGTTTGAATTCTGACAATAAATTGAAGAATAAATAAATAATAATAAAAATAACATTCTGATCATGGTTGCCTCCCAACTCAGTGCTAAAATAAATTAATATATTATAAATAGTAAAACGAATATCGTCTTGTAAGTTTAAATAAAAACATCTTAACTTTTTAATTAATGAGTTTAAAGAACAATTAAATTTATTTGCATTAAAATAAGGGAATGTTTTATAATTTGCAAAAACAATTTATTTACTAAAATTTAAAAACATAGCAAAAAATATTTCTTTTGTTTTTTAGGGTTGTTTATATTAACTTTGTTAGCTATTTAAAAATTAAATACTAATAATCTTCAACTAAATTTTTCCGCCATGAAAAAGCTTATTTATTTTGCGGCTTTGCTTTGGGGGACGGTACTTTTCGGGCAAAACGATACATACTATAATTTAATAAATCCAACTTCTATTAATTTTATTTCCGAACTTCAGAGTAGAATTAGAATCCCTTATACAAAAGTTGATTACGCACAATATGCCGAAACCAATGTTGCTAATTTTGCCTCTCGGGATACTACGGGAGGAGATAGAGTTGTAACTTGTGTATATTCCGGAGAAAATTATGTCTATTCTCTGGATTTTACTTGGGAAGTATTTAGTAGAGAACATACTTGGTGTTACAGTTAGATGCCCAGTAATGGTTCTAAAACCACAAACGAATATTCCGATCAGCATCATTTATTCCCCACTAATCAAATCGAGGCTAACGCAGTTAGAAATAACCATCCGCTTGGTGAAGTTACAACAGTAACAAGTTCTTATTTGCTTTGTTCGTATGGTAAAAATGCAAATAACCAAAATGTATTTGAGCCGAAAGAAGGACACAAGGGAGATGCAGCAAGGGCTTTATTATATATGTGTGTAAGGTATAACGGCGTAAACGGTAATGATTGGACATTTAACACATTAAATACAGCAACGTTGCCGGGCTTAGGTGAAGCTCCTCAAGATTTGGCAACTTTACTTCAGTGGCATTTGCAAGACCCACCGGACAAATGGGAAGTTGAAAGAAACGATTATATTGAATCAATTCAAAAAAATCGAAATCCTTTTGTTGACCATCCCGAATATGTAAATTATATAAATTTTAATGATGTTACAAAACAATCTCCGGTTTACTTAGACGAACCCACAAACTTTCTTACTAACTTAACAGCAACCTTAAATGGAGATAAAACAGAAATAACCCTAAATTGGACTGATGCTTTAACCGGAACTATAACACCTCAAGGTTACCTAATAGTGGCTTATGATAAAGACACATATTTTATTCCCGTTGATGGTTCTACTTATTCTTCGGATACAAATTTGGGAGATGGGAAAGCTATAGTATATATCGATTATTCGGCAAATAATAATTATACGTTTACCGCATTAAACCCTGCTAAACAGTATTATTTTACGGTTTATTCGTATAACGGAACCGGTACATCAATTAATTACAAAATTGGAGGTGCTACTCCGCAAGCAAATACAATTTTACCCGTAGATGAACCTTCAAATTATCCTTCAAATTTAACAATTAGCAGTCCGCATTATACAGGTTTTACCGTAAATTGGGATGATGCCACCGGCACTAATTTACCCGATGGATATTTAATTTTGGTTAATAAAACAGGAACTTTTGAAAATCCGACTGACGGAACTACATATAATAGTTATGTAAATGCAGAATTAGGCGAAGCAGTAGTAAACGTTAGTTACGATAACGTAAATTATTACACTTTAAACGGATTACGCGAAAACACTAATTATTACATAAAAGTTTTTTCGTATGCAGGTAGCGGCTCTTTAATAAATTACAAAACCAATGGTACACCTCCTACGGCAAGCACAACATCATTAAGTATTCCCGAGCCAACAAATTACCCAATAAATATAACTATTAACGAAATTACCGCAACCGGTTTTAAAGTTAATTGGGATGAAGCAACAGGTACAACTTTACCGGACGGTTATTGGATAATGATTAATACCACCGGAAACTTTACTGCACCTATAGACGGAGATGCAACCGAAGACGATACCGAATTAGATGACGGCAGCGGAGTTGTTCATGTAGATTATACAGATAACAACAATTATACTTTTACCGGTTTATCTTCAAGCACAACCTATTATACTAAAATGTTTTCTTATTGCGGAGATAATTTTAGAAGGAATTACAAATCAGGCGAAACAGCACCCGCAGCAAACGGTACTACTACATCACTATCAACTTATCCGGTTAGTTTATTGGATGATTTTAATAGAGCAAATTCCGGTAGTTTGGGGAATAGTGCTTTGGGGATT
>DAINPX010000426.1:0-2915 GCA_036743235.1 Melioribacteraceae bacterium | reverse complement strand
AGTTATTAAAGCTAATTTTAGCGCTCGTATAGCGTATCAGGTAGCAACAAAAATTGATAGCAGAACAATTTTGGATATGAACGGAGCTGAACAACTTTTAGGACGCGGAGATATGTTATATCTTCCGGCGGGTTATCCTAAACCGGTACGTATTCAAAATGCTTTTGTATCTACCGAAGAAGTTGAAGACGTAACGAATTATGTTTATGCTCAAAAAGGGTTCTCTAAACGTTATTTGCTTCCTTCCGTAATGGCTTCTAAAGGGGGAGGCGGAGGAGATAGTATGCTTGCGGATTTAGACCCAATGTTTGAAGAAGCCGCCTTATGTATAATGAATAATAACCAAGCTTCTGTTTCATTATTGCAACGTAAATTAAAACTTGGCTATGCAAGGGCTGCAAGAATAATGGATCAGCTTGAACAAGCCGGTGTTGTTACGGCTGCAGACGGAGGGAAGAGAGTTATTAATATTAGCAGCTATGAAGAGTTAGATGCTATAATGAAATCGCTTTAATTATAAATAAACAAAACAATTATGAAAAAATTACTTTTATTTATATTATTTCCTTTTATTTTATTTGCTCAAAATCCTTATACTATATTAAAACAATTACAAAATAAAGTAAAAGAAACTGCGGGATTTTCTTGTAATTTTAAACAATCGTTTGCCGATAACATAAAAAAGAAAAGTAGTTTATCCGGTAAATTTATTTTTGCATACGGGGATAAATATATTGTTGAAACAAAGAACTTTAAAATAATATCAGACGGTATATCGGTTTGGAATTATTCGGCAAATCAAAAGCGAGTTATTATTAGCAGTGCTAACGAAGAAGCATCTTCTTTTTCTATTGATAGGTATTTATTTAAGGTACCGGAATTATGTAAGCTTACAGTAATTAAAGATGAAAAATTCCCTAATTCAATAAAACTTATTCCTAAAGGTTACGATTTGGAATTCAGTTCTGCCGAAGTTTATTCAGATGAAAATTATTTTATTCGCAAAGTAATAATTACAGATACAAACGATGTTACTTATATATTGGAATTAAATGATAATAAAATAATAACTGATTTATCTCAATACAAATTTACTTTTTCACCTCCAAAAGGGGTGAAAGTTGTGGATATGCGTTAAAATTATTTGCCAAAGAATAATTTAGCAGCATAAAACACCAAAAAAACCGCAAATATTTTTTTTAAAACTGCTTCGGGCAATTCGGTAGCAAATTTAGAAGAGAAGTAACTTCCAATTAAAAAAGCAATAGCCATTATAATTACAGCCTTTACGTTAACAAATCCCTTGTTATAATAATTTATTACGGCTAAAATTCCTACCGGTGGTAAAAGCAGTCCTAACGAAGTTCCTTGAGCAGCTTGTTGACTGTAACCTAAAACCATTACTAATGCAGGAATAACAATTATTCCTCCACCAATGCCCAATATCCCGCTCATTACTCCGGCTAAAATTCCTATTATTATTAATGTTAAAACTTCATTCATTATTACAATCCTAATAGAATTATTTCATTAAAATCATTTTATTAATTTTATGGTTATTATTTGATGTCAATTTATAAAAATAGATTCCCGATGGAATGTTGGAATCGGCTTTGTATAAGTAAGTATGTTTGCCCGTTGGTAAATATCCCAAGTTATTACTAAATATTAATTCCCCAATCCCGTTAAATATTTCTAATTTTATGTTAGCAGCGGTAGATAAAGAAAATTCAATATTAGTTGAAGGATTAAATGGGTTAGGGTAGTTTTGCAATAAACTGAAAGTATTATTAATTAAATTATCTTGATAAATTGAGGTGGGTAACGGTTTGCCGGCATCAACCCAAGCAGTGTAAATTAACGATGCTAAAGCAGTTGAAGATTTTTGAAGCATTTTAATAGTAAAAAATTTTGTTAAAGACCACAATTTTGCATAATAAGTAGAATTATATGAACCTCCGGAAGTAGTTTTTGCGGTCAAATCTGCAGCAAGCAGGCTATCTACATAAGGGTAATTATCATAAATAAAATTAAAAACAAAATTTGATACGTCCGTAATATACTCAGCATTTCCGGGGGTAAAATTAATTTCATTTAAGTAATTGGATATCATTTTACTTTCGTATCTGGAATGAATTCCCGTTTGTCCTGTTTGCTGTCCGTTATAATTAACGGTAATATGCAGTGGCATACTTGCATCGCCAATGTAATGGCCTAAATCTGCTGCAATTAACATCGCTTCATTAAAATTCAGTCGTTGCAAATTAGCTTTTAAACTATCAAAAGAAGCGATAGCCGCCCATGGTAAAATCCCTTGATCATAAACAAAATTATAGCCGTAAATATTAATCACTGAATCTAAATCTTGCGGAATATAACCCAAAGTATTAAACTGGGCATAATTATCAATATCTATGTAATGTTTTGGAGCTTCGGTAGGATCCTGACTTTTTCGTGAATCGGCATCGCTTGCATGATCTGCCAATACTTGCTGCCAAGATACCAAATATTGTGATTGGCTATTAAAACCGAAAACCGATTTTTGATTTATTAAAAAATGTGCCTGCCCGCCCCATCCCAAAATACCGGTATAAACTAAAATAAATAAGATAGAATAATACTTAATCATTATACAACTTTAAAAATATTAAAAATTAATAATACGATTTAATGATGAGAATTGCAAAGGATTTGTGGGAGTGGAATAGAGGAAAAACGGAACGGTTAATAGTAACACGTGACAGGTAACGCGTGACAAGTTTTGTATTTCTTTTTAACCAAGATTAACGGGATTAAACCATGAACTGTGGAAAGGTGGAACAGTGGAAAAGTGGAAGGATAATAAGTAACGTGTAACGCGTGACAAGTTTTGTATTTCTTTTGAAACGGGATTAACAGGAAACTTCCATCATGTG
>DAINPX010000425.1:0-2932 GCA_036743235.1 Melioribacteraceae bacterium | reverse complement strand
AAAATTAACTCATTCTATTACAACAACTTACAAATTTCAACTGCAAAACTTAGGAGATCTGTTTATCGCTATTTTTTTTAGCATAAAAGTTTTACATATAACTAAAAAAATGATATAATTTTAAATGAATTTTCTTAATTTATTCTAAATAAACAGTTTTAATTTACTCTAATTATATCTTAAATCTTAAAGACTTTTATTTCAATTTTCTTTTCTTTAAGGTTAAACTACGTTTTTTAAGGTCATATTTTAAGTATTTTTATTTTCCGAATTAAACTAATATAAGTTTGCCAATAATACTATTTTAGCTTAAACCTTTACACATTGCTTCATATTTTTATGTTTTATTCAAGTTTATGTTTTTAAATAAACATCATATCCGATATTATACGACTATTTTTAATTCCCCACTACATCCTTTTCTGCCGCATTTAAATTCACTCGGTCATATCATTACATAAACGAGAACAACATCTTATAATTCGTTATAAATTAATAAGTTATAGATGCTTTGATTAATCATTACAAACAATAATTAACTTCTATTACGAAAAAGTTGTTTACGGTACAATAATATTTAAAGGGGATTTATATAATTATTTTTAATTTTTTATAATTTTTATTTCCTGAGTTTTACAGTTGTAAGGGCAAAAAATCAATAATTGAAAATTATCTTATTATAAAATAACAACTTAGTATTTGAAAATACGATTTTGTCCAAAAAAGTGTGGTGCAAATAATAGATAAGATGGTTTAAGATATTATAGATATTAGTTAGCATAGGCAATATATTTATAATATTTAACTTGCATTATTGTGGTGTAATTGTTATATTTACGTCAACAATATGAGTTTTCTATGTTTGTTAAAACTTCCAATATTAACGGTAATACGTATTTACAACTTGTTTCAAATACTCGTATCGGTAAAAAGACCAAACATAAAGTTATCGCCAACTTAGGCAACGTTGATAAACTTGTTTCTAACGGACTTGAAAACATTATTTCATCCTTATCCAAATACTTACCTAATAAATCCGTGAACAATAAGAACGATAATGAAACAGTTAATATTAATAGTATCAAAGAAGTCGGTAGACACAATTTTGGATACATAGCATATAAAAAACTTTGGGATAGATTTGATTTAACAAACTTGTTAAGTGATGTTGTCAAGAAAAGAAAAATTAAATACGATTTTGCAGATTTAATCTTTTCACTTGTTATTAATCGTTTATTAAATCCTTCCAGCAAATTATACCATTATCATCATAGAGAAAAATATATACAAACAGATATAGAATCACAATTACATGATATATATAGGTCATTAGATATATTGTCTGAAAACAAAGACACTATTGAATATTCAATATTTGATAAAAACATAAACTTGTTTAATATGAATGTTGATTTGGTGCTATATGATGTAACCACCTTTCATTTTGAAAGTCAACAAGCAGACGAATTAAGAGACTTTGGATTTAGCAAAGCAAATAAGGTAAATGAAGTACAGGTAGTAATGGGTTTACTTGTAGATACGGAAGGACGACCAATAGGATTTGAACTGTTTCCGGGGAATACGTTTGACGGAAAGACAATGATACGAATGTTATCAAAATTAAAGAATAAATTCAATCTTAACCAAGTAATAATAGTAGCCGATAAAGGATTAAACAACAAGTCGAATCTTAAAGAAATAAAAGATTCCGGATTTGATTACATAGTAAGTTCAAGAATAAAAAACATGCCAAATAAATTACAAAATGAAATACTATCAAACAACGACTATACCGGAGTAACCGATAATGAAGGAAACGAAGTATTAAAATACAAAGTGATTGATTATAAAAACAATTTTGTAATAGATACCGAAACGGGAAGAGTAAAAGTAGAATTAACCGAAAAATTGGCATGTACGTTTTCAACAAAACGATATAGCAAAGATAAATATGACAGACAACGAGCTTTAGAAAAAGCGAAGATTATTGTAAGCAGAAATGATATATCTACATACCAGAGTAAAAAAGGGTATAAAAAATATATAGCAATAAAGGAAGATAAAAAAATAAATAAAAAATTAGAATTGGATAATGATCGCATTTCCAAAGAATCAAGATTTGACGGATATTATGCAATTCAATACAGTAGAACGGATATGTCGGTTGAAGAAGTAATAAATCGTTATCATGATTTATATAAAATAGAAGAATCGTTTAGAATATTAAAATCAACAATGGAAACAAGACCGATATATTTACGGACGAAAGAACATATCGAGGGACATTTTGTAATATGTTTTTTAGCATTTTTGTTGGAAAGAGAATTAGAATTACGCTTAAGAAACAATAAGATAGAATATTCGGCAAAGAAGATACAAGAGGCATTAAACTCGCTTGAATTTAGCAAATTAGAACACGAAAAAGGAATATTTTATGTAAGTTCAATGGCAAAAGGGCTTGCTTCAAAAATATTTAATACTCTAAAGATAAAACTTCCCAACAATACACTTGACGAATCGGGATTAATTAATTACCTAAATTAGTCCATTTTCTCCCAATATTTCATCCTATTTTATACAAAACAAATAATTGTGGTGTAAATTTCCGCCATTTTAAAAATTAACTCATTCTATTACAACAACTTACAAATTTCAACTGCAAAACTTAGGAAAATATATGCCTATCAGTATAATGAATATTTACAGCATTTATTCACATTAGTAATACTCTTATAAACGGTTAATTTCTTATTTTGTAATTAGTTAAATATGGTTTAATAAAAGTTATATTTTTTTACTTTTAAGAATTCTTACATTTTAATTTTCTGTCTATTCTCACTAATTAGAAAATTTCTTTATAATTGGAAATGAACTTCATGATTTTTCTTAAATAAAATCATCTTGAAGTGCACTGTATAGAAGTGTAAACTTA
>DAINPX010000424.1:0-2935 GCA_036743235.1 Melioribacteraceae bacterium | reverse complement strand
TATAATCAAGGCGATAAGGTAGAAGCTATAGTGGTAGCTAATTATAAGCCAACCGTAAGCGTAAAACTATTGGATAATAGGTATAAAGAATTGTTTTCATTTAAAAGTTCGGAAAGTTTAGAGAAAGATACTATTGTTGAAGTATTGGTAAAACAGTTAAGCAGCGGTAAAATTAATCGTGTAGATTTTGTTAAAAAAGTATTAAGTTAATATAATTTGTACATTTTTAACTTTTGTTACTGAGATTATACAATTATAAAAGGCTTATTATAAATGTAATAATAAGCCTTTTTTTACAAATATATATTTATTAAATTAAATGCAAAGGGCTTATTAATAAAACGAAGGTAAATTATGCTAATAAATCTAACAAATCATCCTTGTAAAAATTGGGACTATAACCAATTAAAAGAAGCAGAATTGCATTATGGCGAAATAGTTGATATGGCTTTCCCTTATATTAATACCGATACAACACTAACAGAAATTATTAATTTGGCTAATGAATATTTAACTAAAATAATAAGTTTATTAAAAGATAAAAACAATAGTGCGGTTCATATTTCGGGCGAGTTTGTTTTTGTTTATAATGTTGTAAAATTATTGCAACAAAATAATATAAAAGCAATAACATCTGTAACCGAAAGAAATGTAATTACCGAAGCAAACGGGCTTAAAACCAGTCTATTTGTTTTTAAAGGATTTAGACCTTATTTTTAACAAATAATAAAATATTTTAATTTTAATTCTAAAATAACTTGTTAAATATTCCCAAAATATATTATCTTTGTATAAATGTATAAGAAGGAAAATAATATGGATAATAGACTACAGCCTCCAAAACTAAAAGATATTGCAGATGCTTTAGGTGTTAGTACGGTTACGGTAAGTAAGGCTTTACGCGATCATGATGATATTTCGGAAGAGACCAGAAATAAAGTTAAAGAGATGGCAGATAGAATAGGGTATAGACCCAATATTTTGGCACGTAATCTATCCAGTACAAAGTCTAATATAATAGGACTGGTTTTTCCTAAAATGGCTCATTTTTTCTTCAGCTCAATAATTGAAGAAATATATGATACAACAATTGAGAAGAATTATGATTGTATAATTATGGTATCGCAAGAAAGTGCCCAAAGAGAAAAACAACATATAGAAACATTAATATCTATGCGTATTGACGGTTTGATTATGTCAATAAGCGAACAAACACAAAATACCGAAATATTTAACAAATTGGCAAGCATGCAAATTCCTGTAGTTTATATAGATAGAGTTCCCGACTTACCAAATATTCCTACCGTTACGGTTGATGATGAAGGCGGAGCTTTTTCTGCGGTTAAAAGTTTGTATGATAGGGGGTTTGAAACAGTAGGATTAATTGGCGGCTACGATTATATTAATATTGGTGCTGCCCGAAATAGAGGTTACTTTAAAGCAATGGATGATATTGGTTTAAAGGTTAATAAAAAATGGGTAGTAAAAGGAGGATTTAACGAAAGTGACGGATATGAAGGCTTTTTAAAAATTTATAATTCGGGTAAAATGCCTGAAGCATTATTGGCAGTTTCTTATCCCGTTGCATTGGGTATTTATAAAGCCGCACGCGAAAAAGGTTTAACAATACCTTACGACTTAAAAGTAATTTGTTTTGGAAATTACGATTACGATTTTGTTGCTCCTTCCATATTCGATTTTGTAAGTCAACCGACCGAAGAACTTGGTGTAAAAGCTGTAAACTTGCTTTTTAATCTATTAAACGATCCTAATAAAGTTACCGAAAAGAATATCGTTTTGCCTACAAAATTGGTACTTAGCAGCCTTTAAGTAATGTTGAATCTTTAGTGTTAAGTTTTTAATTTTAAGTGTTTAGTTTTAAATAATTATGATTTTTTTACTTACCATGTTTAATTGGGTTTTCTTTTTTATATTAAAATAATTTTTAAGTTTACTTTAGAATATATAACTTTAATAATTAAAGGCTTAAAAAGAAATAACTTAAACATAAAATTCCTCGTTAATTTGTAATAGTATTATCATTATCCCATCATCTTATTACCTGTTTTATCCCTATTTATTATTAGTTACAACAAAAATTTTAGCTTTTAGTAAGGATTGAATACTTTTTTGTTTAAGTATAAATTTGTACCGTAAATAAAAATTATTGGTACGATGAAAAACATAAAAATACTACGCACTTCAAAAAACGGAAAAATTATTAAATGTATTTGTTGTAATAAAATATACTTTGAGTACAAAAACTTGGTTTTTAATTTTAACGAACGGGAATTTAATAACTTTGTTGAATATCTGATGTCTATTGACGGTTTAAAATGGGAAAACGAAAATAAAAACTCTCCTTTTGCACGTAAAATTGCTATATCAATAAGCCATAAAAATGTAACGTTTATTGTCAGTTTATTTGAATTGGATGAAATTAAAGACCTCGTTTTATATAATGCAAAATTAATTAACAAATATGCAGTAGATTTATTAAAAAAGAATATGTGCCTAAATTAGAAAAATTGAAAAAACAAAATAGAGAACAGTAATGGAAAAATTTATTAAATCACGAATAAAAACTTTAATGTATTTAATAGTTTTATTGGGAGTGGCAACTATAATGGCAGAAACAAAAAATGCTCCAAATACATATATAATAAAGGGTAAAATTGTTGATGCCGAAACCAAAGAACCATTGGCAGGGGTTAATGTAATATTAAAACATACAAATATTGGAGTTTCGTCAAATAATTCCGGTGAATTTGTGTTGTTGGCTTCGGGGTTAAAATCCGCAAAATTGCAAGTATCTATGGTTGGCTACAAAGCAATTGAAAAAGATATAGCTAACTTGCAAACAGACGAGTCAATAGTTATAGAGCTAAAACAATCTTTAATAGAAATGGGGTCGGTAGTTGTAACAGGAACAAAC
>DAINPX010000423.1:0-2940 GCA_036743235.1 Melioribacteraceae bacterium | reverse complement strand
ATCATTAAGTTTATTAATAATCTCTTTTGCATATGTAGTATCGTATGCCCTTAGAGTTACAGAATTAATAGAAAAAGCGACAAAACCAATTTTATTTCCGCGTATCGTAAAAGTTGAATAGGGGTGTGTTATAAGTCCCGCAAAATTTATATTATTTTGTTTTAGTAATTTAATTGTATTAGCAATCCCTTCCAATCCAAAGTCGCCTATATGGTTGTTTGCAATGCTTAATAGATTAAACCTCGCATCAAGAAGATAATTAATATAGTGGTCAGGAGATTTAAATGCATAAACATTTAAGGAATCTACTTTCTTCTTTGTGTCAACATTTTTTGATAAAAAAACACCTTCTAAATTTCCAAAAGTAATATCTGAATTGGCAAGTATGTATTTAGTGGAATCAAATATATTTTTCCCGTCGTTAGGTGGTAAATATAATAAAGATGGGAAATTTGACCCTAACATAATATCTCCAACGGCATTAATATTGAGATATGTGCTATCTGCCATTAAAGAACTGTCTCTGCTTGTAGAATCTGCTGTTTCTATTCGTCCGGCACCAATAAATCGTTTTCTATAATATTCTAAACTATTATAGTTCTCAATCAATATACCACGATTACAGCTATGCAACATCATTATAGTATCTGATATTACATCCGCAACGATGCCTACATGACCTATTTTTTTACTTTTAATCGAGCTCCCCTTAAAAAACAGCAAGTCTCCTTTTTTTATTTCGCTTAGGGCAATTTTCTTTGCTAATAAATACTGCTCGTCAGGATCTCTTGGTAAAATATATCCAAAATTATTGAAAATATAAGCAATAAAAGTGCTGCAATCTAACGATCCAAAATTATTAATTCTATAACGATATGGTTTTCCGATAAACCTTTTTCCAAACTCAATTATTTTATCAAATTCAGTTTTTATTTCAACTTGTTGATAATTTTGTGAAATAATAGTACTTGGGTCCACAAAGGAGACGGAAAGTATCCAGAGAACCAAACAAAAGCATTTAATACAGAACCTTCTTCGCATCTTAACCAAAAAATATTTAATTATTCCAATTTAGTTATAGTAAATGTGCTCTAATAAAACTTTTATGTGAATATTTAAAATTATTAAATTATATGGTTAATATAATAATAATTTATTAAAAATTAATAAGTCATATTTTAATTATTGAATATTTTAATAAAAGAATTACTGATTTCTTATGATTTCTGTTTATTGGTTACACAAAGTTTTGGACAGTCTCTTCAATTTTGTATTCAACAATTTCTTTGTTAATTGCAACGGCTAAATACTTAATCGGTTTATTCCTTTTAATATACGGGACAAAGTACTCTTTGTTCTTTATCTGATTAATTGCAGATGCAAGCAATTCTTCTACATTTTGATTTTTAGAAACGTACTTGAACTCAATAATATAAATGTGATGATCTAATTCGATAACCCCGTCAATACGTCCTTTTGAAGTACTTAGTTCAGAAAACATTGTTATTCCCACTAATTCCATTATTACATAAAACAACGAGTGATAATAGGCTTCTTTTTGTATATGCAGTTGATAGGGTATTCCGGCAAATAAGCTTCTTATAAAGTTAATAAAGCTAGCTAAATCGTTGTTTAATAAAGAATTCTGTAGTTGAATATTAAGCAATTTAATATCACTGACTTCTTTTTCTATAAATGTAGTTAGTATATGAGCCAAAAATGAATCCTTAACTTCTTTGTTAGGGTAATTAAGGGTGTAGATCATGTTAGAGCTGTCTAAATTTGTAATAGTTAAGTATCCCGTTTGGAAAAGAAGCGAACGATAATCAAAATTTTCTAAGTCATAGGAATCGAATAGGTCATCCGTAGCCATAAAGTTATTGATGTTTTCAATTTTGAAATTGGTTTCCTTAAATTTATCTATTAAAAAAGTAGGAGTTCCTGTACTAAACCAATAGTTCTTAAACTTACCATCTGTAAAATAATTTAAGATAGAAAAAGGATTATAAACAGTATTAACGCCGTCCCAGCTGTAACCGTTGTACCATTGTTTGATTTTTAGTTTAAGAAGTTCTTCGCATATTTGTCCTTTGTCGGATAACGCAGGAATTCTATCGTTAAAATAGGTGTCTAGTTCAACTTGTGTAATGCCGCAAATAGTGGAAAATCTATCATCTAAAGTTATATCTTTAAGATTATTTAAGCCTGAAAAAACCGATACTTTACTAAATTTGGAAACGCCGGTTAAAAAACAAAACTTAATGTATTGGTCGTTATCTTTAATTGAGCTGTAAAAATCACGCAAAACATCTCTATTTTCCTTAGCTTTGTCCAGTTTTGTTATATAATCAATAATGGGTTTATCATATTCGTCAATTAATATAACAACATTGTTGATTTTGCTTAACTCTTGAAGCAATTTATTGAATACGGAATTTATGGTCGAGCCGGTAATAAAAACACCGTATTGTTTGCCAATATATTTCAGTTTATCAATGATTTCGCTTTGAAAAATATCTGAAGATTTACTATAAGTGATTGAAGAAAAACTAATATGAATAACAGGGTGTAGTTCCCATTGAATTTTATCGTAAATGTACAAACCTTTAAATAGTTCTTTGTTCCCGTTAAAAATTTCCTTTAATGTAGAAATTAGTAATGATTTGCCGAATCTACGGGGACGGGAAAGGAAATAATATTTACCGCTTGTAATTAGCCTAGTAATTACTTCTGTCTTATCTACATATAAATAATCGTTATTTATAATTTCTTCAAAAGTTTGTATTCCGATTGGTAGGTTTTGCATAATTAATCCGCTAAATGGATACATAAATATACAAAAATAATTGAAAATGGCGAATTACCAAGCATAGTTTTTGTGGAATATGTAATAGCAAAATAGAAATGTCACCATTCGACAAAATAGAAATGTCACAAAAG
>DAINPX010000422.1:0-2942 GCA_036743235.1 Melioribacteraceae bacterium | reverse complement strand
TAAGATGATTAAAAGTAGGTATTTGTAAACCTAATTTAACATTTAATCTCTTACTCAAATAATATTTTACCCATACTTCGCTTAAGCTAAAATCGCCCCAAGATTTTCCTGAGTTGTAATTGTTTATAAATTCAAGTCCTGCAAAGGCACTCCAATTCTCAGATAAATCATGTTGCAGGAATAAATTCATTTGTTGTAAGCTAAATGATTTTTTATCTGCATACTCTTTGTAAAGTTGTTGCATAAATGATACTTGAAAATATCCAAAAATTCTAAAAGGATATTCTTCATATTGGGCATTCAGTCTAACAAAAGATACTAAAAATATTAGACTTAAAAGCGTAAACTTATTTCTATACATTATTAATCCATAATCATTTATTTTAGCAACTTATAATATACGTTTTTTTAATTTTTCTTTAAATACAATTTTTAGTTTTTTTAGTTAATTTTGTATATCAATAATTAAATTTATATATGAAAATAATTTATTCTTTTTTGCTGTTTATCCTATTTTGTGCTTTATCATTTTTTATTGAAAATTCGGGTAAACATTTAAATAAAAACTCAACTAATAAGAATATTATTAAAAACATAATTAATCATTCTACTTTTAATATGAATGATAGTCAGGTTTTCTCTAACTATATAATTAATGCAAAACTTTATACAAAAAATAGAACTATTAAAGTAGAACAATTTATATTTTGGGTAAATAGGAGTAATTATTCTACAGATAAGATATATTTTAAATTAGACTTAAATGCAATAAAAAACAATTATTCTGAATTTGCCTCAAAAAATTATTTAAAGAGTGATGAGTTTTCCGAAATTTCGGATTTAAGATTATATATAAATAACAAACAGAGAAAACTAAACTTTTTTAATAATTTTACATCTTCAATAAATGATAGTACGACTGCGTTCATAAATTTAGATACTACTTGTTTACCTGGGGACACTGTTAAAATATTTTCTTCCTTTGTAATTAAAGTGCCCAAGCCAAGTTATAGCATTGGATATGTTCAAAATAGAGATTTTTATTTTATTAATGATTGGTTTATCAAAATCCCCCCTTTTATTAACGGTAAATGGATGGCTTTTCCTACTCCTGGTTATATTAATTATTTTGATGATTTTAGTAACTTTAAATTAAGTATTACTATACCAAGTAATTTTATTATTGGAGCAACAAGCAAAATTGAAGATAAAAAAAGAATAAATAATTATACTACCTATTCATATAACGGAGAAAGAATTAAATCTTTTTCTTGGTTTTGTGGTCCGAATATTATTAGAAAAGATTTTGACTATAAAAATGGGAATAATAAAATTACTGTAACTATTTTTGTTCAGCCTGAAAAAGAAAACAGAATTGAACGATATAAAAATATCATATTTAAATCTTTCCATTTTTTAGAAAATAAAATTGGTAATTTTAAATATAATACTTTTACACTTGTTGATTTACCAAGAACTTATTCAAATATCTCACACAGCTATATTAATTTAGGTGTTATTAAAACTAACCTATTTATTCCTGAAAAATCTCTTGAACCGGAAAGTGAAATTGCAAATATTATTTGTAAACAATATTTCGAAAATATTATTTCAACTAATTGTATTTACGAACCTTGGGTATCTTCCGGTTTGGCAAAGTATTATTCTTCAAAAATTATTGAACAAAATTATGCCGAAGCATCATACAGTTTTAATATAGCCAAATACATACCCATTTACGGTCTAAATTTTATATCATATAATGAAATACCCTTAATTTATAGTTTGGGAGAATTTAAATATTTTCAAAATGAGTTCTATTTACCGATGTATTACAAAAACCACTCTGTAGGTTCTATAAATAATAATACTTATGAATTTCCTACAAAAGATAGTTACTTTGTAATGAGTACTATTAAACCTGAATTAGCTTTTATAATGTTAGAAAGAATATTAGGAAATACCGAATTTGATAGACGTGTCAAAACATTTTATAACAAATATAAATTTAAACATACACAGGGTAATAGCTTATTTGAAATATTTACTAATAAGAATTCTAATTTAAATTATATTATTGAAAACATTTTTAAAAAAGCTTCATATTTTGATTATAGAATCAAGTATGTTAAAAGAGTTAATAAAAATAGTTATGATGTATATTCGGAAAGACTTGGAGACGGTATTTTTTATAATAAAGTTGCATTATATACTTCCAAAGATACAATTTTTGCAACTTGGGATGATGATAACAAATGGAAAATTTTTCGATTTGAGACAAAAAATGAAGTAATAGGAGCCGAAATTGACCCATTTAAAATTAATGTAATGGATTTAAATATTGCAAATAATAGCTATTTATTAAAACCTAATTATATTTATCCTTTTTCTTTAACTGCCCGTTGGTTTTTTTGGATACAGAATGCTCTGATGATTTTGGGAAGTATTGTATGATCAAAAATCTAAAAGAAATATTACTTTCTTCTATTAGGTCGGTTTTTTATAACTTTAAGTTTGTATTATTATTGTGGGGTGCAAATGTATTTGCAGCATTTATTGTAAGTATGCCTATATATTTTATCATAAACGATCATTTAGGTAATTCGACAATTGGAGAATTTGTGTCTAATGAGTTTTCTATATTTTGGCTCAACCAATTTATGTATGTTTATGATTCTAATATACGAGGAATTCCTTTAGTTTTAATTAGTACATTAATAGCCTATATGTTGATCCAGTCCTTTTTTGTAGGAGGATTAATCTCAATTTTTAACCAACCCAGTAAAACTCATTCTGTCGATTTTTTTTACGGTTGCGTTAAATATTGGTATCGATTTACAAAAGTTATGTTTATTTCCTTAATTTTCTTCGCAATTGCTTTTATTCTTAATGATTTGTTAGGAGACTTAATAACTTATATATTTATTAATACAGAAAACGAA
>DAINPX010000421.1:0-2948 GCA_036743235.1 Melioribacteraceae bacterium | reverse complement strand
TTCTATTAATTCTGTAACTCTAAATGCATACGATACTACATATGCAAAAGAGATCATTAATAAACTTAATGATAGTTGTGATATCGTTATTGTGTCTCTGCATCTGGGTGCAGAAGGATCTATGAACAGACATCTAACAAATCAAGAAGAAATCTTTTTAGGCGAAAAAAGGGGTTATCCGGTTGCTTTTGCAAAGTTTGCTATAGATAATGGGGCTGATTTAATTTTAGGACATGGCCCACACGTATTGAGAGCAGTCGAAGTTTATAAAAACAAATTTATAGCCTATAGTTTAGGCAATTTTTTTACTTACGGACGGTTTAATATAAATGATTATAGAGGCAGAGGCGTAATAATTAACATTAAGATTGACAGAGATGGCAATTTTATTTATGGAAAAATCTTTTCAACTATTCAAACAAAAAGTGGCAAATTACTATTAGATAAGAATAACTACGCTATTAATGATATTCTTCAATTAACAAATCGTGATATTAAGAACTCTAATCTTATCATTAATAATAATGGTGAAATATTCAATAATTATAAAAACAAGAGGTGAAATATGAAAAAACTAATTTTCGCAATTTTTATTATTTTGTTTACAATTTCGCGTGGTTCTGAAGTTAAATTAAAAAATACTTTGATTACTCAGGACGCTATTGGTGATTTTTTTATCGGGGGGATACCTAAAATTTGTAACCCTGATTTAGATTATATCAGTTTCACTGATACTCTTGAGGAAGAGGGGAATATTTTCACTATTAACAAAGTAAAAATATTTGATAATGATAATTTAGTTGGCGTGTTAAGTATTGATGAAAATAATAGAATTGTTGAAGTAACTGCATTAAGTGATAAATATAAAACCCAAAAAAACATTCATGTCGAATCCACCATAGAAGATTTGTTCAAAGTATATAAAAACATAAAAATATACGTGTATTATTTTGATACCTCGCATTATATTTACATCTCTACAAGCGACTTGCCTAATGTTCTGTTTTTGGTTTCCGAGGATGATCAACTTAAAAATACCGGGATACAAGACGGAGATATAATCACTTATAAAAAAAATGACTTTAAGCCGAATACCAAAATTAAGGAAATTTTATTAAAATTTATGTACTCCGATGAAAACACGTTTAGTTGTGCTGCAGGTAAGTTGGAATTGGTCAATTCTGAAGGTGACAAACCCGCCAACATTTTATTAAACGGCAAATCTATATACCAAACAAATGAAGTGTACCCATATTTACATCTAAATAAACGTTTTAATGTTTATTTAGATGAAGCAGACATATATGTAGTAAATGCGGAAACCGGCGGAAACGGAACTTCGCCGGATATTATATTATTAAAATTCTATGGGAAAGATAAATATAA
Organism: Melioribacteraceae bacterium; assembly: GCA_036743235.1. Lineage (GTDB taxonomy): Bacteria > Bacteroidota > Ignavibacteria > Ignavibacteriales > Melioribacteraceae > JAEXOD01. The sequence continues at coordinate 1,562 of DAINPX010000421.1, read as the reverse complement.
AATAATTAGCGATGAATCCTTTTACGGCGAAATAAAAAAAACAACAAAGGGTAATAATTATATTGAGTATAATTTAGGTTATGAGGATAATAAAATAAAAAATGCCGTTCTAGAGGGAGATAAAATTAGTATTAGATACATAAAAAGTGATAAAATCAACCTTTCCGAAAGTGCATTAGGTTGTTTAGAATATCACTTTCAAAGTATGGCGGAAGATTCTTATGGTAGAATTAATGAAGAAAGGGAAGTTTTTAGAATTTTTGAAACACCAGGTTTTAATAAAGATGCTTATAATAAATTGGTAGCCAAAACAAAAAAAACAAAAAAAGCACCTTCAATTAAAGATTTAAGAAAATATTTTAACAACCCGGGTGAAGAACCGGACGGCAAAACTTATTCAGTTACCGGAGATAACGTCAGATTTAGAGATGCACCGTCGTTAAACTCAAAAATTCTTTCCTCCAAATTTATGAAAAATGACAAAGTAAAAGCTTTATCGCTATATAATACTCCCGACGGAAATCGATTTGCAAAAATTGAATATAATGGATTAATAGGTTATATATCAGTTGATTTTTTAGAAGAAGTTACCGAATAGCAGAATAATATATATAGGGTTTAGACTTTAATTTTTATCGTCTAAACCCTATAATTAAAAATTATATTTAACAGATAAAAAATAATTATCTTTTAAGTCATTAAAAACATATAAATACAAATCGGATTGTTCAACAATAAAAGCATCAAGCAAACTCCAGACATAAAAAACACCGGCAGTAATAAAACCGATAGTACTGTAAGTACTGTAATTTTTAGACTCGTTGTTAAAAAAATCTCTTCTTACTTGAGTACGTGAAGCAAGCGCTTTTTTATTTGCATCATTGCTTAATTCATTAAATACAAATCCTGAAGCTGCACCACCAAGACACATCGCCATAAATGAAATGCCCTTAAATGATTCTCCTTTATATAATTGCCCCCATCCGGGTACAATAAACGAACGCCAAATAGGTGAAAATTTACTTGGCAAAGGGATTGGTTTTTCTTTTGGAATACTTACCAAAACATATGCATTATAATAATTTCCGTTCAATTCGGAATATCGTTCAACTTCACGTAAGTTTGATACTGTTTGTGAACTTCCTTCAACAATTATTTCTTTTGCAATTTGACTTACAACGTCAAACGAGATATTATCACCGTTTTTTGATTTTTCTGTTGTTGTTTCATTATATTTTTCAGTCCCTTTAATTGTTATTTGCCCGTTTTTTATAATCAGTCCTATTGCATTTTCCAAAGCATATTGTATTGCTTCGGCACGTGAGTTATAACTGGTACCTTTACCAACATAATAATCATTTATATATCCGGATGGGGTTTTTGTTACCCAATCCGGCTGTGCATATAAATTATTTATTATTGATGCAATTAAAAAAATATAAATGCTTAAAATCTTAATCATTCTTTATACCTCAGAATCTCACCATACGCTCCTATTGCCCAACCACTTTTACTGTTTAACATCTCGATACAGGTAATGGAACTATTAATTGGGTTTTGTA
>DAINPX010000420.1:0-2958 GCA_036743235.1 Melioribacteraceae bacterium | reverse complement strand
TCAAAGTAGTTGTAGAATAATAGGTATTCCGGGTAATATAAATAATTCTGTTTCGCAGTTTGTAAGTGGCACTCATAAAACAGATTGGAATGCTTACCGAGATAACGGAGCAACATCAAATTATTATCAACAATATGACGGAACTGAAGTTTTTAACTTTAAACCGGGGCGTGCTTTTTGGATAATTAGCCGTAACGGATTAAATGTAAATACAAATTTTAATAATGTTACCATAGATACGGATAACAATTATACCATTCAGTTGCAACCGGGTTGGAATTTAATTTCAAATCCTTTTGATAAAGCGGTGCAGTGGTCTAAAGTTGTACAAAAAAATAATATTACGTTAAATCCGTTATTATATGGTTATCCAAATACTTATACGGGTAATCAAACAGTAATGACTCCTTATGAAGGGTACTATTTTTATAATGCACATAATTTAAGTGGTTTAAAAATACCTTATAATCCAAGCGGAGTAACTTCTCAACAATTATATAAGGGTAATTATTTATTTGCGGATAATAAAGCGGTAAATATTAAATTAATAAGTGATGATGAACAGGTTAGCGAAATTTTTGTATCCGTTGATGATTCATCTTCAACAGATTTTGATGTTAAAGATTATTTTGCTGCACCGGGCGGATTTGAAGAAAGCAGTATTAAATTGATAAACAATAATTTAAGCACAACATATAAATATTTATTAAAAGATACACGACCAATAGAAAACGAAGGATTAACTTACGAGTTTGTTATAAAATCAATATCAAATAAAAATAACGAACTTGAATGGGGAAAAATTCCGACAATATATAATGAATACGAAGTGTATTTGGTTGATAATAGAATAAATAAACTTTACGATATGAAAAAATTAGAAAGTTTAAGTATTCCTAAACATTATTCCGAAAACAAATATAGTTTGCTGATTGGAAACGCTGATTATATTAACAGTATTAAAGAAAGTTTAACTCCAAATGAATTTACTTTGGAACAAAATTATCCAAATCCGTTTAACCCAAGTACTGTAATAAGATTTAACACACCATATTCAAGTAATATAAACATAAGTTTGTATAATGTTTTGGGTGAACTTATAGCAGTAGTAATTAACGAAGTAAAAGATGCAGGAATGCACGAAGTTACTTGTAATATGCAAGAACTTTCTGCGGGAGTATATTTTTACCGACTTGATGCAAAATCCGTTGACGGAAAGAATAATTTTAGTAATGTGAAAAAAATGGTGCTGTTGAAGTAGGTGACTGGTGACTAGTGACTGGTTTTGATTAAATTGATATAGTAAAAAAAGAGTTGAAAAGAGTAGCAAAAAAAGTAATAAAAGCCCAATTAAATAAGAAGTTATAAAGAGTAGTAAGTATAAATAAAAAGTAATATAAAAATCAGTTAATAAAATAAGTATCAATTACCACTATCTTTAGATAGTGGCAAAAAAGAGTAGAAAAATATAAAGCCCTTTACTAGTCGCTATTCACTAGTCACTAGTTACAAGTAGCTTAATAATAGGTGAAACATGAAAAAAATAATAATTATTATACTTATAATAACCGGCAATATATTTGCTCAGGAATTAAAAACAGTTAATACAACAGGTAGTTGTTTGGCAGTTAATATAAGTGCCGAGCAGGCAAAAAAGATTGCCTTAGATAATGCAAGAGCCGAGGCAATTAAAAAAGCGATTGGTACAAAAGTTACCGAAGAAATATTCCGTTCGGTTAGCGAGGTTCAAACATTAAATAATGCTAACGAGTTTAACGATGTATTTAAAAAGTTTACACGCTCATCGGCATATGGTAAAATTGTTGATGAAAACGTTACTTATGAAACTAAATTGGAAAACGGATATCCGTTATATATTGCAAATATTGAAGCAAAAGTAGTTGAAGAAAAAGGCGAAATTGACCCAAACTTTAAGGTCGAAATAATATTGCCAAAAACCAAATACATTGCTAAAAATGATATAAATACAAGTGATAAAATGGAATTTAAACTTTGGGCAAGTGATGATTGTTATTTATATCTATTTAATGTAATGTCAAATGATTCGGTTTATTTAATATTACCAAATGAACTTATTAAAGATAATTCATATAAAATTGATAGGAATATTCAAGGTTATCAAAAGCTGTTAAATGCCATGAGGTTTTCTGTAGGTTTGCCCGAAGGGAAGGATTATGCGTTGGAAGGTTTGTTATTAATAGCATTAAAAGATAAGATTGATTTCAAAACCGAATTACTTGAACAAACCGGTAGCGGAATGATAGCCACATATAAATCCGCTTTAACCGAAATAATGAAATGGCTGGTAACAATTCCTCAGAATAGAAGAACAGAAGCTTTTACGAGCTTTGAAATAATAAGGGATGAAGTTAATTAACCCAATAACCTTAAGGCACGATTTTGGTCGTGGGCTGTGGGGAATATATGTTGGGCTGTAGATAGTGTAGTATAAACAGCCCATATTAATAAATACTATTTTGATTTGTATTTGTAACGATATTTATAATCTTCTTTAATCAATTTACTTAATTTTTTCTCTTTATCTTTTTTTTGCAGAAAGTAATTTTTATCGTCTTTAAGTTCCAAGTACTCTTCTTCTTTTTGCAGTTTAATATACGAGTTATACCTTTCGTTAGAAATTAGTCCTTCTTTTAGGGCTTTTAATACTGCACAACCTGTTTCGTTAATGTGTTTACAATCTTTATATTTACATTCTGAAGCGAACTCGTCAATTTCGGAAAAAACCTCTTCTAAACCGTTTGTAGTTTTCCAAATATGAAACTCTCGCATTCCCGGTGTATCAATTAAAATTGCACCGTTAGGTAATACAATAAGTTCTCTGCGGGTTGTAGTATGTTTACCTCTATCATCTTTTATTCGTATTTCGTTGGTCTTTTGTAAGTCATAACCAAGTAGTTTGTTAATTAAAGTTGATTT
>DAINPX010000419.1:0-2963 GCA_036743235.1 Melioribacteraceae bacterium | reverse complement strand
ACCTGAAATAACCGATAAAAGATTAAAATTAACCTTGCATTTACCCGTTAACGAAAATAAAATGATGTTAACAATGTCGTTGGTAGGTAGTGTTATGTTGATAGTAATTTACGGATTTTCGCTAATTGCTCTCGTTTTGGTTAGCTCGATATATTATGCAAAAGAAATTACTTATAGTATGTTGATAACTGTTGCTCCTTGGTATTTAAGCGGTCTGGTTTTATATTTTTCAAGTGCTATTATTATTTTAGAACCTATTTGGAAAAGACGAATATTGTATAGTTTCATAGTATTGGGTTTTATATATTTACTTTTAGATGATAGGTATTTTAATTTATATAATTATTCAATATATAAATTTGCAATTTTATCATTATTCTTTTTCTTTGCGGTATTAATTACAGGTTACAGATTTAAGCGAGGAGCTACAAAATGATTATAAAAACTACACGATACTTGATGCTTATTATTGCGGTTATTGTTATCTCGATTTATTTACCGCAAATGTATTGGAAATTATTTAACGAATCGGTAAAAGTCCCTTTAATTTTATATAGCCCAATTATTGAAAAGTTTTTAATTTGTAATTATACTATTGAGAATAAATTTGTTAATGAAAACGGAAAAATTTATACTCGTTCTAAGTTTGAATCGTTAGAACCTATCTTTTATTTCAGACAATTAGTAACCGAAAATAGGATGCCGGATACAATAAGGGGTAAGGCAGTAGATTTTAGTGAAATAAAACATAATAATTTTAGAGTAAGAATAATTCCTCAAAACATAAATGCTCCATTAATAAAACTATATCCGCTGTTTGAATCTCGTTCAGGTAGGGCAAATTTATCTATGCCGGAAGATGTTTTTAGAATTAACGATAAAAGAATTGAATTTATTGATTGTTATAGTAATACAATTGATGAAGAAAAAAGTGAATTTTTTACCGAAGCCTTGCTAAAAGAAGGATTCGTTTTTCCGTCAAAAATGATTTTTGGAAATCCTACCACACGTAAACCTTTTGATGAAGGATATTTTATTATTGATAACGAAGATAAAATATTTCAATTAAAAATGGTAAAGGGAATGCCTTATTGTAAAAATATTAATGCCCCTAAAAATTTAAAAGTAAAACATATGTCAATTATTGAAATGCCTTTACGCGAGTTTTATGGAGTTGTTATTTCCGAAAAAGATGAACTCTATTTAATATCTTATAATAATTATAATTTAATTAATGTTCCTGTTAAAGAATATAATTCGGCAAATACAAATTTAGTTTTTAGAGGAGATTTATTTTTTAGGATAGTTCAACTTGTAAATGATGATAGCGTTATTGTATATGCATACAATAAAAATTATAAACAAATAGATAGATTTTCAGAACCGCTAAAAAATATTAAAAAAGAAAAAGCCGGTGTAGCAGAGGGATATTTATTCCCATTTGTCATTTCTACAGATAGTGCTTCAACATCTTTTATCGATTTGTATTTTAGGTTTACAAGTTATTCCGCATTAATATTTAGCGTAATTTTAATGATATTTACAATAGTAATGTATAAAGTTAAGGGATACAACCTTATAAAAAACATCCCCGATTTTATATTGGTCGGTTTAACGGGCATATACGGAGTAATAGCCATCTTAGTATTTATTCCATTCGATAAAACAAAATAACCGGAAAATTTATGAATATGGTACAGAAAATATTCTATATAATAATATTGCTTTTATTTAATACAATTGTTGCTCAAAATAGTATGCCCGGGGGGCTTACAAAAAAAATGTTAAACAATAGCGATGATAGAAGAGGTGGTTTAACAGGAAAAATAACAGATGAAAAAGGAGAAGCCTTAACGGGCGCCAATATAATTATTTTGGAAAATAAACTTGGATGCTCCTCAGGTGCTAACGGTTTATATGAAATAAGAAATATTAACCCGGGTAATTATAATGTTAAGTTTTCATTTATAGGTTATAAAAGTTTAACTTTAAAGGTTGCTGTTGTTGCCGGAAAAATTACCGAATTAAATGCAAAACTTGAATCGGAATCGTTTGAAATAGGGGGTATAAAAGTTGTAGGAACAAGCGAATTAATGCCTACTGAAATAAATACAAGGACCTCTATTACAAGTGCAGAAATAGAACACTTTCAGGCAACAAATTTAAAGGACGTGTTAAATCTTGTGCCCGGTATTCAGAAAAGTGATAATCCCGGTTTAAATAAGCCTACAAGGGTTTCTATACGCGGTGATGAAATGGATGACTTATCGGGATTTGGAACTTTAATTATGATTGACGGTGCGAGAGAATCTAACAATGCCAATTTACAATTTGAAGGTCTTGCCGGTGCCAAATATGGTGGTTTATCTATGGGGCGCGGGTTAGATTTAAGACAAATTCCGGCAGATAATATAGAATCAATTGAAGTTATTAGCGGATTGCCTTCTGTTAGATACGGAGATTTTACGAGCGGAATAATTGATATAAAAACCAAAATTGGGGCATCTCCTCATCGATTAAAGTTTAAGAATAATCCTACAACTAATGAAGCGAACTTAGGCGGTGGTTTTAAACTTGGAAACGAAAATGCCCTAAGTTATAATTTTAACATTGCAAGAAGCGAAAGAGACTTACGTTTGGATGGAGATGAATATACCAGATATACGGGGCAGATTGTATATTCCGATAAATCTTGGGAAGGAAAACTTTCAAGCAATTATAAACTTTCTTCACAATGGGTGCATGATGAAGAAGAGCCGAAAAACGACTACTCACGAACCAAAAATTATAATAGAGGATTTTCGTTTGGATTTAATACATGGGGTAATTACAAATATCCTGACGAATCGAATATTGAATACTCGGCATATATTAAATTGAATAGAATCAATTTAAGAAAATCTTCTTTGGTACAATCTGATTTGAGAGTGTTGCCTAACGGCGATACTGTATCGATTTATACA
>DAINPX010000418.1:0-2964 GCA_036743235.1 Melioribacteraceae bacterium | reverse complement strand
GTTGTTGCAAGCGAAGTAAGAAAACTTGCCGAAAGAAGCCAAACCGCTGCAGCAGAAATTAACAAACTTAGTGCAGATAGTGTTGAAGTTGCCGAAAATGCAGGTAAAATGTTAGAAAAATTAGTACCGGATATTACTAAAACGGCTGAGCTTGTTCAAGAAATAACCGCAGCAAGCAATGAACAGAATACAGGTGCAGCACAAATTAATCAGGCTATTCAGCAATTGGATTTAGTTATTCAACAAAATGCTTCCGCAAGTGAAGAATTATCTTCAACAGCCAATAATTTAACAGGACAAGCAGAACAGCTGTTAAATATTATGAGTTTCTTTAATACAGGAGACGTAAATAATTATACATATAAACAATCCAATACTCGCATTAGTCAAAAACCACAAGTTCAATCTAAAGGTAATTTAATTAAACACGAGAACAAAAAAGATAATACCAAAGGATTAAAATTAAATTTAGATAATTCCTCGGAAAACGATGATAGCGAATTTATTAAATTTTAACATTTATTAAATATTAAGAAGGCTCTTATTTATTAAGAGCCTAATTATTAACCTAAACTTGGAGTGAATATGAGTGTTGAAGGAATAAATAAAACTATGACTTATTTAACATTTACTTTGGATGATGAATTATTTGCAGTCGAAGTTTCAAAAGTTCGTGAGGTATTAGATTTTACTACAATAACAAAGATACCAAGAACTCCTGAATACATGAGAGGAGTAATAAATTTACGCGGTAGTGTTGTTCCCGTAATTGATTTACGATTAAAATTTGGAATGTCTAAAACAGAAACCAAAGTGAATACATGCATTATTGTTCTTGAAATTGATATGGAAGGTGAAACCGTTATTTTAGGAGCACTTGCCGATTCTGTACAAGAAGTATTTGATTTGGAACCGGATCAAATTGAACCTGCACCAAAATTCGGTACAAAGTTTAAAGAAGAGTTTTTGAAAGGAATGGGAAAAAAAGACGAAATCTTTATTATTATTTTGGATATAGATAAGGTTTTTTCAGGAGAAGAACTAATATTAATACAAGATTCAGAAAAACAGGGAAATATTCTATAATATGCTCTATTCGTCCGGTTTACATGGAAACTTGAACGATTCTGATTTACTATATTTAACAAAGATAGTGTATGAATATAGCGGAATTAATTTATCTTCCGAAAAGCAAGTATTTATTGAACGTAAACTAAATAGACGATTATTAGAACTAAATATAACAACGTACAAAGAGTATCTTAAAAAATTGTTTGATGAAGAATTTAAAAATAAGGAAATAGTTTATTTAATAAACGAGTTAACTACAAATAAAACCGATTTTTTTAGAGAACCGGCTCATTTTGAATATATTAAAACAAATATTGTACCGGAGCTTTTTAACGGTGAATTTAAGCACATGCATAAAAGTATTAATATTTGGAGCGCAGGCTGCTCAACCGGTGAAGAACCTTACACACTTGCAATAGTATTTAGTGAGTTACTAAATGAATATTTTAATTTAATGGTTAATATTTTTGCTTCGGATATTTCTACCGATGTACTTAGCAAGGCAGAAAAGGGCGTTTATAAATTTGAACAAGTTGAAGATATTCCAATTGAAATTAAAAAAAAGTATTTTTTAAGAAGTAGAGACCCTGAAAAAGGTTTAGTTAAAGTAGATAAAAAAATACGTGAAAAGGTTAAATTTTTTAGAGCTAATTTACTTGACGGAAATTACGGCTTACCTCATAAAATGGATATAATTTTTTGTAGAAATGTTTTAATTTATTTTGATAAATTAACCCAACACAAAGTGTTACAAAACTTACTAAATAATTTATTAAAGGGAGGTTATCTGTTTTTAGGTCATTCTGAAACTATAATGGGTATTTCGTTGCCAATTCAAAAAGTTGCACCAACAATTTATAGGAAATTGTGATGACAACTAAAACTAAAATAAAAGTTATGATAGTTGATGATTCGGCAATTGTTAGGCAAACTTTAACCGAATTGCTAAATAGCGATTCTGAAATTGAAGTTATAGCAACTGCATCAGACCCATATATTGCGGCAGAAAAATTACGCGATTCAATACCCGATGTAATTACTTTAGATATTGAAATGCCTAAAATGGACGGAATTACTTTTTTACGTAAGCTAATGGAACAGCATCCTATTCCTGTTGTAATTTGTAGTAGTTTGGCAGCTGAAGGTTCGGAAACAGCATTAAAAGCGTTGGAATTGGGGGCAGTAGATATAATAACAAAACCTAAACTTGGTACTAAACAGTTTTTGGAAGAATCAAGGATACATATTTGTGATACAGTTAAAGCAGCATCAATAGCTAATGTTAAAAAAATAGTATTGCCTACTTTAATTCAACCAAAATTATCGGCAGATGCAATAATAAAAAAATCTGTCAACAAATCCATGATTGAAACAACCGAAAAAGTTATTGTAGTGGGAGCAAGTACAGGCGGAACAGAAGCATTACGGTATTTTTTGGAAGCTTTTCCTCTAGACTCGCCCGGTATAATAATAGTTCAGCACATGCCGGAAAATTTTACAAAAGCTTTTGCAAAAAGATTGGATAGTTATTGTAAAATTAATGTGAAAGAAGCAGAAAACGGGGATAGCGTAATAAGAGGACGAGCATTAATTGCACCCGGTAATTATCATATGTTGCTAAAAAGGCAGGGTGCAAAATATTATGTAGAAATAAAAACCGGTCCATTGGTAAGCAGACACCGTCCATCTGTTGACGTATTATTTAGAAGTGCTGCCCAATATGCCGGTAAAAATGCTATTGGAATAATAATGACCGGAATGGGAGATGATGGCGCAAAAGGACTTTTAGAGTTGAAAGAAGCCGGTGCTTATACTATTGCCCAAGATGAAAAAACATCGGTAGTTTATGGTATGCCTCAAGAAGCGGTTAAGCTTGGAGGTGTTGATAAAATA
>DAINPX010000417.1:0-2964 GCA_036743235.1 Melioribacteraceae bacterium | reverse complement strand
CCATATACTATTGCACGCGGGGTTAAATTTGCGGATGTTTTAATTGGTGCTGTTCAAGTAAAAGGATTAAAATCGCCGCATATAGTTACTGAAGAAATGGTAAAAACAATGAAAGCCGGTTCGGTAATAGTTGATGTTTCAATAGATCAAGGCGGATGTATAGAAACAAGCCGTCCAACAACACATAGTGATCCAATTTTCGTTCAACATAATGTAATTCATTATTGTGTTCCTAATATGCCGGCTATGGTTTCAAGGTCTGCTACTTACGGGTTAACCAATTCATCAATAGATTATATCCTTAAAATTGCTGATAACGGATTAGCAAATTCGTTATTGGAAGATGTTGGTTTATCGCGAGGTGTTTGTTTATACGGAGGAACTTGCACAAACGAATTATTAGCAGCCACATTTAATTTAGAATATAGAAGACTCCATATTTTTTCAACTAATTAGAGTAAAAAATGACAGCCGAAGATACAAATTATAAATTATCTAATTTAGCCCCATGGGTTAAAAAATATCATGAAAAAGTTATTTCTGCTAATGAAGCTGCCAAATATATTAAATCTAACGATAAAATTATCATCCAACCGGGTTGTGCTGCCCCACTTGAATTAATTAGAGCGATGGTTAACCGAAAAGATGAACTTGAAAACGTAGAAATATACCATATTTTAATAGTAGGCGATTTACCATATCTTAAACCGGGAATGGAAAAACATTTTAAGCATAAAGCCTTTTTTATTGGGGGAAATGCCAGAAAAGCCATTAATGAGGGGAGAGCAGAATTTATTCCCATATTCCTTTCTGAAGTAACAATGTTATTTAAACGGGGAGTAATTCAAGCCGATGTTGCCTTGGTTAACGTCAGTCCGCCGGATGAACACGGATTTTGCAGCTACGGTATTGATGTAGGCAATATAAAAACTCCTGCCGAAAAAGCAAAATTGGTAATTGCTCAGGTTAACAAAAAAATGCCTCGTGGGCTAGGTAATAGTTTTATTCATGTTAATAAAATAGATTATATTGTAGAGCATGATGAAGAGTTAATGGAACTGCCCCAAGTTGACCCGGATACTACTCCTCAAATGTTGGCAGCATATAATAAAATTGGTGAACATGTTGCCGGATTAATTGAAGACGGAAGTACGTTACAAGTGGGTATCGGTGCAATTCCGGATAATGTATTACGATATTTAAAAAATCATAAAGATTTGGGAGTTCATACCGAAATGTTTTCGGACGGTATGATTGAACTAGTTGAAAACGGAGTAATAAACGGAGAAAGAAAAACAATTCATCAGGGTAAAATTATTGCAGGATTTGTGTTAGGAACAAGGAAGGCATATGATTTTTTGGATAACAATCCGATATTTGAATTTCATCCTCAAGAATATGTAAACGATCCGTTTGTTGTTTCACAAAATTATAAAATGACTGCAATTAATTCTGCAATTGAAGTAGATTTAACCGGTCAAGTATGTAGCGATTCAATAGGAACGCGTTTTTTTAGTGGTATTGGCGGGCAGGTAGATTTTGTACGCGGTGCTGCAAGAAGTGAAGGCGGAAAGCCTATTATTGTCTTACCTTCTACAACAAAAGACGAATCGATTTCTCGTATATCAATGATGTTAAAGCCGGGTGCAGGTGTTGTAACATCACGAGGCGATGTTCATTATGTTGTAACCGAATACGGAGTAGCTTATTTATTTGGTAAATCTATTAAAGAAAGAGCACAAGCGTTAATAAATATTGCACATCCTAAATTTAGAGAAGAATTAACAAAATACGCCGAAGAAACATTTAAGATATAGTATATGATTGCTATTATAGGGGATATTCACGGATGTTATTATACTTTAATAGATATTCATAATTTAATTAAAAAAAAATATCCCAAAGTAAAGATATTTTCTATTGGAGATCTTGTTGATAGGGGCAAGAATAGTTTTGAAACCGTTAGTTTTATTCAAAACGAGCGGATTTTGTTTACACCGGGAAATCATGATTATATGTTTATTGCATACTTCAAAGAGCCGGGCAGTGCATTTGCCCGCTCTTGGATGTTTAACGGCAATGAAGCAACATTAAAATCATATGAAAAACACCCTGCACAGTTAAATAATCATTTACGCTTTTTACGTTCGGCACCTTTATTTTATAATTTGCCCGATTGCTTTATTTCTCATGCCGGTATATCAACTGAATATAAAAAATATATTTCCGGAAATTTTGAAAGAGATATAAATTTGCTTGAAGGTATAATATACGAAGATTATAAATACGACCACGGCATATTGTGGACAAGAGAAGAGTTGATTAATATTGGCAGATTGCAAATTGTAGGGCATACAAAATATGATGTAGTTACTTACGACCCTAATGCAAATGTTTTATATATTGATACAGGTGCTTGTATGGGGTATAAGCTTAGTGCCGTAATTATTGATAAAGAAGAGGTAATTGATATTTTGGATGTAAAAACAAATGCCCTTGATATTGAAAGTTTTATGTATTAATTTTTGTTTGACTATTGAATTTATTAATTAATTTAGATAACTTGCAAAATTAATTTCGGAGGTTTTATAAGAAAAAAAATATACCGTATTATTATTTAATTTTTAGGTTATGCCATCAATACTTTATTGCTGAAATTAAGGGAATTTTTCTACCGGTTGTTATATTCATTTCCGGTAATTTTTATTACTTTATTATTGTTTGGTTTTTCTGCAAAGCCAAAAGAAGTTATAAACAAAGATATTTTATTTGATACGTGTTTTGAGTATATAAAACATTTGCAGAATGATGATTTAAAGGAAGCTCCTTTTGAGAGCAATGCTACTGCTTTACCCAATATTAAAATTGAAAACTCGGAAATAGATAAAATACCCGATGATATAGTATTTAGTATAGATTCGATATTAACTAAAACTAAAGATAAAACCAAAAAAGACTCACTTA
>DAINPX010000416.1:0-2984 GCA_036743235.1 Melioribacteraceae bacterium | reverse complement strand
TATTCGGTATATCATAAGTTTAATTTTGAAATTCCGGTCGGAAAAGGATTGGCAGGTACTGTGGGCGATAGCTGGGATAGGTATTACGTCCGCGTTCTTGAAATGGAACAAAGTTTAAATATTATAGAGCAAGCTTTGGATACTTTACCCGAAGGAGACGTAAAAGCAGCAATTCCTAAAAAGGTAAAAGTGCCTAAAGGGCAAATTTACTCGCGAGTAGAAAACCCGAAAGGCGAGTTGGGTTATTTTATTATTAGTGAAGGGAAAGATAATCCTTTTAGAGTGAAGGTTCGCCCTCCTTCATTTGTTAATTTATCATTTTTAGGTGAATTATGTAAAGGGCATCTTGTTGCGGATGTTATTGCAATACTTGGTAGTATTGATATAGTATTAGGAGAAATTGACAGATAATGTACGAGATAATTACAAATTTATTTGGAAATAAAGTAATAGCCTACAGTATTACTGCATTGTTACCGTTATTATTATTTATTCTTCCGTTTGCAATAGTTGCGGTATATTTGGAACGTAAAATATCTGCTCATATGCAAGATAGATTGGGACCAATGCGAGTAGGATATCACGGAATTTTGCAAACGGTAGCAGATATATTGAAATTAATTCAAAAAGAAGATATTACTGCAGAAGGGAACGATAAATTTTTGTTTAATTTGGCTCCCGTTTTGGTATTCGCCGGTTCTTATGCGGTTTTTGCTGCAATACCTTTTACTTCTGTTTATATCGGTACAAATACCGATTTGGGATTGTTTTATATTGTAGCAGTTTCCGGAATTGTTGTTGCAGGAATACTAATGGCAGGTTGGGCTTCAAATAATAAATATTCACTTTTAGGTTCTATGCGTTCGGTTGCTCAAATAGTTAGTTACGAAATTCCTACTGCATTAGTAATATTAACAATTGTGATGTTGTCGGGAACTCTAAATTTAAATACATTAGCCGATATTCAAACTCAATATTTTTGGAATTGGTACATTTTTGGTGGACCCGGTTTAGGTATTGATAAATTCTTATTGTTACCATTTATGATAATTGGATTTATAATTATATTTATTAGTACATTAGCAGAAGTTAACCGTACCCCTTTTGATATACCGGAAGCAGAAAGCGAATTAGTTGCAGGATTTCATACCGAATATAGCGGAATGAAGTTTGCTATGTTCTTTTTGGCAGAATATGCAAATATGTTTGCGGTTTCTGCAATAATAGTATCCATATTTTTTGGAGGTTATCACTCACCAATTGGTTACTTAGGCAATACAATAGGTTTTAGTTGGCTTGTTCCAATTGAACAAGTTTTTTGGTTTATTTCCAAAGGTATGATTTTTATATTTATTCAAATGTGGTTACGATGGACTTTACCACGTTTACGAGTTGACCAATTAATGACTTTATGTTGGAAATATTTAATTCCTTATGCATTTGTTAATCTAATAATTGTAGGATTAATTAATTTATTAAAATAGTATGAAACAATATTTAATTGATACATATATAGCATTAAAGACAGTTTTAATAGGTATGAAAATTACTTTTCGCCACTTATTCATTCCGTCTGTTACAATACAATACCCTGATGAAAAACCGTCTTTACCCGAGCGTGCACGAAATAGACTATACGTAAATATTGATGATTGTATAGGTTGCGATCAATGTTCTCGTGCTTGTCCGGTAAGTTGTATAACTATTGAGACAGTTAAAAGTTTACCTACCGAAAATTTAGGAACAACTTCGCAAGGTAAAAAGAAATTGTTATGGGTAACAAAATTTGATATTGATATTTCAAAGTGTTGTTTTTGTTCGTTATGCGTTTATCCTTGTCCAACAGATTGTATAAAAATGACAGATGTTTATGAATATAGCGAGTATGAAAGAAATAATTTAATATTTAACTTTTCGGCTTTAACTCCTGAAGAAGTTGTTGAGAAAAAAGCAAACTTTGAAAAAATGCAAGCTGAAAAAGCTGCACAAAAAACAGTAAAACCAACTGAAAATAAATAATTTTGAATAAAATATTATGAGTTTATTTAGCATATTTTTTTATCTATTTGCACTAATAACGGTTGTATCGGCTTTATTTGTTGTTTCCGTTAAAAATGTTGTTCATTCTGCTTTTTATTTGTTGTTTACATTTTTTGGGGTAGCAGGACTTTATGTTCTTTTAGGTGCCGATTTTATTGCAGTAACCCAAATTATGGTTTATATAGGTGGTATATTAATACTGTTATTGTTTGGTGTTATGTTAACCAATAAAATAACAAACATTGAAATAAAAAGCGGTACCGTTAATATCTTTCCTGCTATTGTTTTAGTTGGCGTGTTAATGGGGGCGTTAGTTTCCGTTATAACAAGAACTAACTGGAAAGTTGTTCAAAAAGTTATACCAAATACAACAATTAACAGTTTAGGAAAAGTATTAATTACAGATTATGTATTAATTTTTGAGTTACTTGCTATATTACTTCTTGTGGCTTTAATTGGTGCCACATCTATAGCTAGAACAAATAATACAAATAAAGAGGAGGTGTAAATTGGCAGAAGTTGGATTAAACCACTTTTTAATTGTAGCTGCTATTTTATTTTCACTTGGTTTATTTGCGGTTATTACACGAAAAAATGCTATAATGGTACTGATGGGGGTTGAGCTTATTCTAAATGCGGCAAATATTAATTTTGTTGCATTTTCCAGGTACGGAAACAACGGATTGAACGGTCAGGCTGCTGCACTATTTGTAATTGTTCTTGCCGCCGCAGAAGCCGCTGTGGCTTTGGCAATTGTTTTAAATATTTATAAACTGTTAACAAATGTAAATGTTGACGAGATTGATAAACTAAAAGAATAAATAATTATGTCTGAATCTTTAATAGTTTTATTGGCTTTAGTATCATTATTTTTACCAAACAAGATAACAATCGTAAATCCTGCAAGAGGTAAAAATAATGATACTAAAGCCAATAAAACTATT
>DAINPX010000415.1:0-2993 GCA_036743235.1 Melioribacteraceae bacterium | reverse complement strand
AAATATGCCAAAACCGGCAACACGTAACGATATACCAACTTATGTTTTAATCCCTTCTTTTGTTTTAAGTGAATTAAGAACAGGTTTTATAATGGGGTTTTTTGTCTTTATTCCGTTTTTAATGGTAGATATGATTGTTTCCAGTATTTTAATGTCTATGGGTATGATGATGTTGCCCCCTATGTTAATCTCGTTACCATTTAAAATACTATTATTTATTTTGGTTGACGGATGGAATTTGATAATCGGTTCGTTAGTTAGGAGTTTTAATTAATATGACACTTGACATAGTTATTCAATTAATTACCGAAGCTTTTTATACAGTTTTAATAGTGTTGTTACCTGTTTTAGGCGTATCGTTAATTTTCGGTATCATTATTTCAATTTTTCAAGCGGCAACTTCAATTCAAGAAATGACACTTACTTTTGTTCCTAAAATAATATTAACTGCTATTGCAATTGTAATTACTTTTCCGTTTATGGCAGATAAAGTAATTAGCTTAACGTACAAAATATTTAATATAATGGAAACCGTAATTAAATGACGGATATTTTAATTGCCGATTTTGTAACAGGTTTGTTGGTATTTATGAGGGTTACGGCAATTATTATGGTTGCACCGGTTTTCAGTCAAAATAACTTTCCTACTTTACCAAAACTTGCACTTGGGTTAATAATAACCTATATTTTATTTTTTACCTTAGGTGATTATAGATTTGACTATAACCAAGGTTTATTAATGTTGGCTATTACGGCACTAAAAGAATTAATTACCGGTTTGTTAATCGGTTTTACTTTTAATTTTGTTTTTTACGGAATTTCGTTTGCCGGGTTACTAATTGGTTTTGATTTAGGGTTGGCAATTGCTCAGATGTTTGACCCTATGACCGAGTCAACTGCCAACGTAATTGGTGAAGTTATTATGGTTTTTGCAACTCTCATTTTTTTATTAATAAACGGTCATCATTTTATAATTTCATCGCTTGCATATTCTTTTAAAGTTGTACCTATTGGCACGTATGTTGTAAATGAAAAAGTATTCATATTATTAACAAAGTACTCTGCTATGATTTTTTTAATTGCCGTAAAAATTGCCGCTCCTTTAATGGTATCTTTCTTTTTGATACATATTGCTGCCGGAATAATTAGTAGAGTAATACCACAAATGAATGTGTTTTTTGTTTTACAACCCGGAAAAATTGCAATGGGTTTGTTGTTTTTAAGTCTTTTAACACCTATTTATATTGTTGTTATTAGAGATTTATTAACAATGTTTGAAAAGAATATAATTGAACTAATAAAAGCGATGGTATAATAATGGCGGATAGCGACGGTCAAGAAAAAACCGAACAACCAACCGATAAAAAACTTAGCGATGCCAGAAACGAAGGTCAAACCGCTAAAAGTATGGAAATTAACTCCCTACTGGTTTTTACTGCAGGAATGATAATACTATATATATCGCAAGATTTTATTTCGGTACAGTTTAAAAGCATAACGGTACATGTATTTAGCTCGTTAGATAAACTTGATGTAAACTTAAAACTATTACATTTATATGCACTTAAATCGTTTTTATTTTATCTTCAAACCATGCTTCCTCTTTTTGCCGGATTAATGGTAATTGGGGCACTTGCAGGTTACGGGCAGGTAGGATTTAAGTTTACACCAAAAGCTTTAAGACCTAAATTTTCTAAAATAAATCCAATATCGGGTATGAAGAATGTGATGTTTTCTTCAAGACCTTTGTTTGAAACAGGAAAAACGATTATTAAGCTTATATTGATAGGTGGTTTTACCTATATTGTATTAACCGATGATATAATAAATTCCATTGGTTTGGTTAGGTTGGATGTTAATGAAATAGTTGAATTTATGATAAGAGCATCATATTCTTTAATATGGAAAATATCAATAATATTTGCGGCTATTGCAATTACGGATTTTGCTTACCAAAAATATAAACATAAAAACTCTATGATGATGACAACTCAAGAAGTTAAGGAAGAGTTTAAGCAAACCGAAGGTGATCCTATGATAAAATCTAGGATTAAAAGCCAACAGTTTGCAATGGCACGAAGAAGAATGATGAGTGAAGTACCCAAAGCCGATGTTGTGGTAACAAACCCCACTCACTATGCAGTTGCCCTAAAATACGAGCCCGGAAGCGGTAAAGCCCCAAAAGTAATTGCAAAAGGAGTTGACTTGGTAGCTCAAAAAATTAAACAAGTTGCTGTGGCTAATAATGTACCATTGCACGAAGATGTACAACTTGCACGTGCATTATATAAGGTTTGCGACATTGGAGACGAAATACCCGAAAATCTATTTCAGGCTGTGGCACAAATTTTGGCATATATTTACAGAATGAAACGTGGCAGTAAAAAGAAAAGTATAGTATAATTATGGATAAATTAGGTAAATACTCCGACATATTACTTGCATTTGGAATAATCTTTATTTTGGGATTGATGATTATTCCACTTCCTTCAATGCTGTTGGATTTCTTTTTGGCAATTAATATCTCACTTGCAATATTAGTGTTAATTGTTGCTTTATATATTACAAGTCCATTAGAAATTTCTATATTTCCTGCATTATTGTTAGTATTAACAATTTTTAGGCTTTCGCTAAATATAAGTTCTACACGTTTAATATTAATAGACGGATATGCGGGAAAAGTAATTGAAACTTTCGGTAACTTTGTTGTTGGGGGTAGTTATGTTGTTGGGTTTATTATATTTTTAATTTTGGTATTAATTCAATTTATTGTTATCGTAAAAGGTTCGGGAAGAATTTCGGAAGTATCGGCACGTTTTACATTGGATGCAATGCCGGGTAAACAAATGGCTATTGATGCCGATTTAAATAGCGGTTTAATAAATGAAAACGAAGCAAGACAAAGACGTCAATCAATTGCCAGAGAAGCCGAGTTTTACGGTTCTATGGATGGTGCAAGCAAGTTTGTTAAAGGAGATGCCATTGCCGGTGTA
>DAINPX010000414.1:0-2997 GCA_036743235.1 Melioribacteraceae bacterium | reverse complement strand
TTTTAAATCTATAGCCAACGCCTTTCACCGTTTCAATTAAATCGGCATATTTATCTAATTTTTCTCTTATTTTTCTAACATGTACGTCAATTGTGCGTTCAACTACATAAATATCATTTCCCCAAACATCGCTTAATATTTGCTCGCGAGGAAAAACTTTACCGGGGTTTGAAGCCAAATAACAAAGAATCTCAAATTCTTTTTTTGGCATAAAAATATTTTCTTTATCAACTAATACAGTAAACTTTTCTCTATCAATTTCAATTGGTCCAATATTAATATGATTATGCTTTTGTTGTTGAGATGTAATAATATTTACTTTTCTTAAATTGCTGTTAATACGTGCAATAAGTTTATTGGGAGAAATAGGCTTTTGAACAAAATCATCCGCACCAATATTTAAGCTTTTAATTTCGTCAATTTCACCTGATTTGGCAGAAAGAATCATTATAGGTATGTTTTCAAAACCTTTAGTCTCTCTAATTTTTTTAAGCGTCTGATATCCGTCAAGTTTTGGCATCATAATATCAAGCACAATTAAAGCAGGGTTCTCTTTTAACTTGTCAAGTGCCTCTAAACCATCGTAAGCATAAACTACTTCGTATCCTTGGTTTTCAAGATTATATTGAAGCATTTCAATTATATCTTTTTCATCATCCACAATTAGTACTTTAGTTTTCATCTACAGCTCGCTTAATTATTTAAATTTATGACTAACGATAAAGAACTAAAAAAAGAATATAAATATAATTTATGCTTATTTAAAAGCAAATAGTTTTAAGTAAAATAATTATTAATTTTTTAATTATTCCCTAAAAAATTAACAATTTTCCCCATAATGCCAACAGAATCTATCTTAAGTATTTCATGAAGCTCTGTTTGAGTTCCGTGGTCAATAAATTCATCGGGCAAAGCAATTCGCAATATATCATTCTTATAGTTCTTGTCAATAAAATATTCTGCAATCGAACTTCCAAATCCACCAATAATAGAATTTTCTTCGGCGGTAATAATTTTAATATTTTCTTCAGCAAGTCGGTCTAAAATATCTGTATCCAAAGGTTTAACAAATCTCATATTAATTACTTTTGCAGAAATTCCTTTTTCATTTAATAATAAAGAAGCATTTTTTGCGTAATTAACCATATTACCAATAGCTAAAATAGCAACATCTTTACCTTCACATATTACTTCTGCTTTTCCAATTTCATAACTTTCAAATTCGGGTTTTAATTCAGCACCTGTGGAACTACCGCGTGGGTAACGGATTGCTACCGGACCTTTTTTGTATTCAATTGCAGTATATAACATGTTTCGTAATTCAACTTCATCTTTAGGAGACATGATTACTAAATTAGGAATTAAACGAAGATAAGATAAATCGAAAGAACCATGATGAGTTGGTCCATCAGCTCCTACAAGACCGGCTCTATCTAAAACAAAAACAACATGTAATTTTTGTAATGCAACATCATGAATAATCTGGTCAAAGCCACGCTGTAAAAATGTTGAATAAATTGCAACAACCGGAATTATGTTTTGAGTTGCCAACCCCGCAGCAAAAGTAACGGCGTGTTCTTCGGCTATACCAACATCAAAATAGTTTTCGGGGAATTCCTTTTGCAAATAATTTAATCCGGTACCGTCCGGCATTGCTGCAGTAATACCAATAACTTTTTTATTTTCTTTTACAATTTCAACAAGTGCTTTACCAAAAATTGAGGTATAAGAAGGTTTTTCGTCTCCTTTTTTAATTGCTTTTCCGGTAACTTTATCAAATGGAGTGGAAGCGTGTAAACGTTGGGTATCTCCTTCGGCAGGTTTATAACCTTTTCCTTTTTCGGTTAAAATATGTACCAATATAGGACCGTTAAGAGCTTTTACTTGTTCAAAAATTTTTACTAATTTCGGTAAATTATGTCCGTTTATAGGTCCAAAATATCTAAAACCTAAAGCTTCAAATAACATTCCGGGAGTAACAATAGACTTAATACCTGACTCCAATCTTGGAGCAACTTTTCTAATTCTATCTCCAAATTGATCCAATTTTCCGGTTAAATCCCAAACAGAGCTTTTAAATCTGTTATATTCCGGATGAGTAATCATTTCGGTAAAATAATTAGAAAACTGCCATACATTAGGGGCAATTGACATTTGATTATCGTTTAGAACAACAATTAAATCGCTTTTAAGTACGCCGGAGTTATTCATAGCTTCGTAAGCCATTCCTCCAGTCATTGCACCGTCTCCAATTACGGCAACAACTTTTCGTGGTAACTTGTTTAACCTATTTCCAATAGAAATACCCAAAGCAGCAGAAATTGAAGTAGATGCATGTCCGGCGCCAAAAGCATCGTAAGGTGATTCACTCCTTTTTAAAAATCCACTTAAACCATTAAGCTGTCTAATAGTAGGTAACTGCTCTTTTCTTCCGGTAATAATTTTATGAGGGTAGGCTTGGTGCCCCGTATCCCAAACAACAGCATCGTCAGGTGTGTTAAAAACCTTATTTAATGCTACTGTTAGTTCAACTGTTCCTAATCCGCCGCCAAAATGACCGCCTGTTTGCGAAATAATATCTACCATATATTCGCGGATATCGGAACAAAGAGTTTTTAAATCATTAATGCTTAATTTTTTTAAATCATCCGGTGTATTAACCAGAGATAAAACTTTATATTTATTGTCTATTTCTGCCATCAGTCTTGTTGAACCTCTATGTTAATACTTTTTTCTAAATCATTTTTAAGTTCTGTTACTTTTAATTCGGCTTTGTTTAATCTTTCGTAACACTCTTTAGTTAATTTAATGCCTTCTTCAAAAATTTGTAAAGATTCCTCTAAACCCGCATTGTTGCTATCTAACTGCGAGGAAATTTCTTCTAAGCGTTCGATAAGTTCTTCAAACGATTTTTCTTTTATTACTTTCATTTTAATAGACCTTAATTTCTCCGTCAAAAAACTTTAAGTTTGTTTCCAATTTATCGTTGTATTCGGT
>DAINPX010000413.1:0-3002 GCA_036743235.1 Melioribacteraceae bacterium | reverse complement strand
ATGTAGGGTTAATTTCTTATATGAGAACTGATAGTACTAGGCTTAGTGAAGAAAGTTTAGTTGCTGCACGAAATTATATTGCAGATCGATTTGGGAATAGTTATTTGCCTGATAAACCAAAAAATTACGAGAAGAAAAAAAAGAATGTTCAAGATGCTCATGAAGCTATAAGACCAACTACAACAAAATACTCTCCAGATTCAATCAAAGAATTTTTATCTAAAGACCAATACGAATTGTATGATTTGATCTGGAAAAGATTTATCGCTTCTCAAATGAAATCTGCGATATTTGAATCAACTACAGTAAATATTAAGGCAGACAAATTTATTTTTCGAGCAACAGGAAGTGCCTTGAAGTTTGACGGCTTTATGAAACTATATGACGAAAGTTTAGAAGATGTCGAATTTAATCCTGAAAAAGAAGAATTTCCGATTCCATTGGGATTAAAAAGAAATCAAAGCTTGATTTTGATTGAAATTGAAAAGAATCAACACTTTACAAAACCTCCGGCAAGATTTACTGAAAGTACGCTTATAAAAGAGTTAGAAGAAAAAGGAATAGGCAGACCAAGTACTTACGCCCTTATTGTAACTACTATATTGGATAGAGAATATGTATATGTTGAAAATCGAAAACTATTTCCAACAGAACTTGGAATTAAAGTAAATGATATTCTTGTTAAGAATTTTCCCCGAATTCTAAATGTTAATTTTACCGTTGCAATGGAAGACGAATTAGACTTAATTGCTGGAGGCGAAATTGGTTATGTTAAAGTTTTAAAAGATTTTTATGTCCCATTTTCACAAGCTTTGGAAAAAGTTGAAAAAGAAATAGAAAAAGTTAAATGTGAAAAATGTGGGCACGATATGGAAATAAAAATTGGAAGATATGGTAAATTTTTAGCTTGTACCAATTATCCGGAATGTAAAAATATAAAACCAATAAAAGAAATAAAGAAAGAAGAGAAAGAGCCTGAATTTACAGGGGATGTTTGTCCAAAATGTGGCGGGAAAACAATGTTTAGGATAGGTAAATTTGGCAAATTTATAGGTTGCGAAAACTATCCTAATTGTGACTATACCGAACAAATAAAAATTGGAATTAAATGTCCAAAATGCGGTGAAGGAGAGGTAATTGCCAAGCGCACAAAGAAAGGTAAAACATTTTATGGATGTAATAGGTATCCTGATTGTGATTTTGCTTCTTGGCAACTACCTGAAAATAATTCTGTTAGAAAATAAAAAAACTATTGACTTTTATAAAAAACTTGTTATTTTGCCAGTTGAATAAATTCATCGTTTAAAATGAATATTGAAGAAGCGATAAATAAATATATAAATTATATTTCGGGTGTAATGCGGGTTTCGGAAAATACCGAAACAGCTTACAAAAACGATTTATTACAATTTTTAGAATTTTGTGAATCAAAGAATATATTGGAATTTGATAAACTTTCTGAAAGATTTATCCGTAGTTTTATAATAAAATTAAATTCGGAGAAAATTGCAGCATCATCAATATCTCGTAAATTAGCTTCTGTAAGAGGATTTATTAATTTTTGCTTAGAACAAAAATTAATTTTTGTTAATCCATTACAGTACATCAAAAATCCAAAAGTAAATAGAAAGCTTCCTGAAACTGTAAGCCATAATTCAATAGAATCAATATTTAATATTATTAATAATTCTAATATCGGTAATTTCGATAAATTATTATTTATCTCTATAATAGATTTGACTTATACATGTGCCTTAAGGGTAAGTGAACTTTGCAACCTAAGAGTTAATGAATTAGATACAAATAGTTTTACAGTTCGTATTTTAGGAAAAGGTTCTAAACTCCGTATCGTTCCGATAAGTAGCAAAACAATACGAAATATTAAAAATTATTTGATGGTTAGACCCGCAAATAATAATGAATATTTGTTTTTATTAAAAAACGGAAACCCTATCTATAGTAAATATGTATATAGAATAATAAATAAATATTTAAGCTTAGTAAGTGATAACGAGAAAAAGAGTCCACATGTATTAAGGCATGCTTCGGCAACGCACATGTTGGACGCAGGAGCCGATTTAATGGCAGTAAAAGAAATTTTAGGTCATGAAAATTTATCAACTACACAAATCTATACTCATGTAAGTATAGAGCGATTAAAAAACACATATAAAACAGCCCATCCAAAATCATAGGAGTTGTTATGAACATTCAAATCACATCCAGAAAATTTAGGGCAAAAGATTCCCTAAAAGATTTTATCAATAACGAAGTTTCCTCTTTAGAAAAGTATAATGATGAAATACTGGAGGCAAACGTAATACTTAGCTTTACGCATTTAAAAGAAAGCGAAAAAACTTCGGAAATAGTAATAAAAATTCCGGGTAAAACACTTTCGGTTTCGGAAACGACTGACGAATTTGAAAAATCAATTACATTAGCAGTAGAAAAATTGGTTCGCCAACTTCGTAAAGTTAAAACCAAAAAATTAGCAAGTATTCGTTAATTATGTTCAAACAATCGCGAGTTATAAGAAAAGATGCAATAAGTGTGGATTATTTTTATAAAAACACAAAAGATCGCTTTAAAATCACTTTATGTAACGATTCTGTTAACTTAAATAGAATAATTAAAGATCAAAATATGCACAGACCCGGTTTAGCATTAGCCGGGTTTGTTGATTTATTTACACATTCAAGAGTTCAGATATTTGGCAATACCGAAGTAAAATATCTTAATAATTTATCGTTAGAGGAAAGATATAAGGCTTTGGAAAATATTTTTAAGTTTGAAATTCCATGTTTAATAATTACCAATAATAATAAAGCCCCTGAAGGCTTATTAAGTTGTGCTACAAAATTTAATATACCTGTTTTTAGCTCGCCTTATTTAACAACAAAACTGGCATATTTGGTAAGTGATTTTTTAGACGATCAATTTTCTCCTCAGGTAACACTACATGGATCACTTGAGGAGAAAATTGATCGTCTAAAAAATCACTT
>DAINPX010000412.1:0-3023 GCA_036743235.1 Melioribacteraceae bacterium | reverse complement strand
GCATATCAAACTTTATATGAATGCTTATTGACAATTTCTAAACTATCTTCACCTTTTGCACCAATGATAAGTGAAGAAATATATAAAAACTTAAATGATATAACAAAACTTGAAAATTATGAATCGGTTCATCTTGTAGATTTTCCAAAACCTTCATATAGCGATTTGGAACTTGAAGAGAAGATGGATATTGCTCAAAGAATAGTATATTTAACAAGAGCAATGAGAGCAAAAAGTAACTTAAAAGTAAGATTACCATTAAAGAAAATAATAGTTGCCTTAGAAAAAAATAAACGTACCGCTGTTGAAAGTATGGTTAATGTTATTTTGGATGAAGTAAACATTAAAGAGCTTGAAGTATTGGATGATGAAGCATCTATTGTTAATAAATCAGCTAAAGCAAACTTTAAAGTAATTGGTCCAAAATATGGCAAACTTGTAAAAGACTTAGGTAATAGGATAAAAGAATTAAATAAAGAAGAAATATCGGAATTAGAAAAAGAAGGAAAATTAACCATAAAGGTTGCCGATACTGAATTAACTATCGGTTTGGATGAAGTTGAAATATTAAGCTCTAACATTGAAGGTTGGTTAGTAGAAACAGATAACGGAATTACTGTTGCTATAGATACAGAACTATCTGAAGAACTTATTGCCGAAGGTTACAGCCGAGAATTTGTGAATAGAGTTCAAAATTTAAGAAAAGATAACGGTTTGGATATAATTGATAGAATAAAAATATTATATACTTCCGATAAAAAATTAGTTGACTATGTGCAAAAATTTTCCGAATATATATGTAACGAAACTTTAGCTGACGGAATATTCTTTGAAGAACAAAAAACTTCCGACTCTACTGATTTTGAAATAGTTGACTTTAATTGTAGTATTAGAATTGAAAAAATTGAAAAATAATATAGAACGGAGGAAACATGGCCCGATGTGCTAAAAAAAGTACTGAGCCAACAGCTGAAACTAAAAAAGAGAAGACCGGTAAAAAAAATGTCGGTGAAGAAGCTCTAAAAGCAGAAAACGAACAGGTAGTTATATCGGAAGTAAAAGAAGAAAAACCTGTAAAAAAAACTGCCAAAACTAAGGAAGAGATTAAACCCGAAAAAGAAAAAAAACCGAGTAAATCTGCAAAAGCTAAAACTGAAGTACAACTTGAAGAACCAAAAAAAGTTGAAGAATCGGTTGTTGTTGAAAATGCTGTAACCGAAGCAAAAGGTGAAGAAGAAAATTTAATTGAACTGATGTCACCAACGCGAAAAATTAAAAAAATAAAAGGATATTCAAAAAAGGATTTGGAAGAGTTCAAAGAAGTTATTCTTAAAAAACGAGAAGAAATTATTGAACAGATTCAAATTTTAAAAGAACAAATGATGGACCCTTCTACAGGTCAATATGTTAACGAAAATTCTCCGTATTCTTTACATATGGCTGAACAAGGAACCGATGCCCAAGAAAGAGAAAAATTATATCTTTGGGCTCAAAGGGAAAATAAATTTTTAGGTTATCTTGAAGATTCATTAGTAAGAATTGAGAACGGTACATACGGTATTTGTATCGAGTGTATTGACGAACCGCAAAATTTATGCCCTACATGTCCTTTAATTCCTAAAGAAAGATTAATGGCAGTACCTCATACACAACATTGTTTGCAGGTAAAAACTAAAATGCAGAAAAACAAAAAATAGGTTATAAGTGAAAGTATTTTATTTTTCTGCTTTAGTTGTTATAATAGATCAAATTACCAAAATTTTAGTAAAAGGGATTTATATCCCTTTTCTAAATGTTAATATTGTTGGTATGGATGAACACCAAAGTTTTAATGTTTTTGGCGAGTTTTTTAAAATTACTTTTGTCGAAAACCCCGGTATGGCTTTTGGTATTGGAGTAAATTCAGAGATAAAATTATTGCTTTCTTTATTTTCAATAATTGCCGGTGTTGGAATTGCTTACTATATATATATTTCTCGAAATGAGAGGTTTATATTTAGATTTGCCCTTGCATTAATATTGGGAGGTGCAATCGGAAATTTAATAGACCGCACATTTTATGGAGTAATATACGGATATGCACCCTTGTTTTATGGACATGTAGTTGATTTTTTTAATGTTGAATTTTTTGATTTTACATTTTTTGGTCAAACATACGAACGTTTTCCGGTTTTTAATATTGCAGATAGTGCAGTGTCTATCGGAGTAGTATTATTATTGTTGTTTAATAAAGCTGTCCCTGAAAAAAAGGCGGAAGAGGAAGAAATAACTGACCTCGATAACACTGAACAAATAGACGACACAAAAATACAGCCTGATGGGAAAAATAATAACTGAAAAAAAATTTAGAATTGAAATTACTGACGGTAAAAAAAAAGAGCGGATTGATACTTATTTAACCAACTCAATAGAAAATTCTACTCGCACAAAAATACAAAAACTAATAAAAGCTGATTTAGTACTAGTTAACGGAAAACCGGTAAAGCCAAATTATATTGTGATGCCAAAAGATATAATAGATGTTTCTATACCGGTTAGTCCTCGCCCTGAAACTACAGAACCTGAAGAAATTCCGATTGATATAATATACGAAGACGATTATTTATTAATTGTAAATAAACCTGCCGGTATTGTCGTTCACCCATCGTTAGGTAATTATACGGGAACACTAGTTAATGCTTTATTATTTCACATAAATAAACTTAGCAACGGAAGCGAACCGGGAAGACCCGGTATAGTGCATAGAATTGATAAAGATACAAGCGGTTTATTATTAATTGCAAAAGATGAAGTATCACACGCTTTTTTGGCAAAACAGTTTGCCAATCATTCTATAGAACGTGAGTATTGGGCAGTATGTTGGGGGATATTTAAGGACAAAGAAGGTGAAATAATTGGTAATATAACCAGAAGTACTAAAGATAGGAAAGTTTTTACCGTTCATCCTAATTTAGGCAAGCATGCCCATACTAACTTTAAAGTGATTGAAGAGTATGAGTTTTGTTCGTTAATTAGCTGTAAGT
>DAINPX010000411.1:0-3026 GCA_036743235.1 Melioribacteraceae bacterium | reverse complement strand
CTCACGCGGGGTTTTTGCAGGAAAAATACTTGTTAGGCAAGATGCACAAAAAACGAATGCTTATCAATCAAATAAAACGGTTTTATTAAAAGAAACTGCCAAAATTGATACACAACCCCAATTAGAAATATTTGCCGATGACGTAAAATGTTCTCATGGAGCGACAATAGGACAGTTGGATAAAAATGCCTACTTTTATATTTTATCGCGTGGAGTTAGTGAAGAAACAGCTAAATCTATGCTAATTCGTGCATTTGCTATGGATGTATTGGAAAATATTAAATTGGATATTGTTAAAGAAGATTTGAATCATAAGATATTTAAGCACTTACATAAAGTGGAAATTTAACTATGGATACTATTGATTGCAAGGAAAACATTATAACAGAAAAAAGATGTTTTAATATTGATGAGATTAGGAACGATTTTCCTATTCTTAAAAGGCTTGTAAACGGCAAACCGCTTGTATATTTGGATAATGCTGCTACAACACAAAAACCACAACAAGTAATTGATTCTTTAACACATTTCTATACATTTGAGAATGCAAATATTCACAGAGGTTTGCATTTTTTAAGTGAGTTAGCTACAGAATCTTATGAAAAAGCTCGTTTAAGAATAAAAGAGTTTCTTAATGTAATGAGTGCAAGCGAAATTATTTTTGTTAAAGGCGCTACAGAAGCAATTAACTTAGTTGCTACAAGTATGTGTAGAGCCGGCTATTTACAAGAAAATGATGAAATAATTATTACAAATATGGAACATCATGCAAATATTGTTCCCTGGCAACTAATAAATGAAAGAAAAAAAGTTAAACTTAAGGTAATCCCAATTTCTGATAACGGAGAGTTAATTTTAGATAATTTTGAAAACATGATTAGCGAAAAAACTAAATTAGTTTCTGTAGTTCATACTTCAAATTCATTGGGGACTATTAATCCCGTAAAAAAAATAATTGAAATTGCTCATAAATATAACGTTCCCGTACTTATTGACGGTTCTCAAGCAGTTCCGCATCAAAGAATTGATGTTCAAGAATTGGACTGTGATTTTTTTGTTTTTAGCGGGCATAAATTATTTGGACCTACGGGTATCGGTGTGTTGTATGGTAAAACTAATTATTTGGCTTCTCTTCCTCCATATCAAGGAGGCGGAGATATGATACGTACGGTAACTTTTGAAGGTTCTACTTATGATGATCTTCCGCATAAGTTTGAAGCAGGTACACCAAATATAGCCGGAGGAATTGGATTAGGAGCTGCTATAGAGTATCTTGAACAATTTAATATTAAAGACTTGATGGAACACGAACAGAAATTATTAGATTATGCAACAAATAGGATTCTTGAAATTGAAGGGCTAAAAATAATAGGAACAGCGAGAAATAAAAGTTCTGTAATTTCGTTTGTAATTGACGGAATACATCCTTATGATATAGGAACTTTGATTGACGGAGACGGAATTGCTATAAGAACCGGTCATCATTGTACACAACCTATAATGAAAAGGTATAACGTTCCGGCAACTGCCAGAGCTTCGTTTGCATTTTACAATACATTTGAAGAAATTGATATATTTATTAGTAGCTTAAAAAAAGTAAAAAGAATGTTATCTTAGGTGCATTGATGATTGATAAAGGATTTTTAGAACAAGAAATTATTAAAGCTTTAAAACAATGTTATGATCCTGAAATTCCTGTAGATATTTACGAATTAGGATTAATATACAAAATTAAAGTTGATGATGAGGGGAATGTTTATATTAAAATGACACTTACTTCACCCGGTTGTCCTGTTGCCGGTACTTTACCCGGAGAAGTAAAAGAAAAAATTAAAGAAATAAAACAAGTTAATGATGTTTATATCGATTTAGTCTGGAATCCCCCTTGGGATAAAGATATGATGAGCGATGAAGCAAAACTTGTTTTGGGATTTTATTAATTAATTAAACCATATTACATAAAATATATACTATTTTGGAGATCTCCAAAATAGAGAGGAGATGTTATGTTTAACATTAAAAAGCAACCCTTATATGATATAGATGCAGTTCAACCGATGCGTGACGAAGTCACTTTTGTGGGTTTTGAAGAGTTAACCAATGCTGAATCCGTAAAAAAAAGCATGGATGAAAATAAAGATAAAACCGTATTGGTATTTATTAATTCTGTTTGTGGTTGTGCTGCAGGAAGTGCAAGACCGGCGGTTACTAAAGCTTTACAAAACTTGGTAATACCCGATAAACTTTTTACACTGTTTGCGGGTCAAGATAGAGAAGCTGTAGAATTTTTCCGAAGTAATTATTTGTCAAAATTACCACCTTCATCTCCATCTATTTTCTTATTTAAAAATGGGGAGTTGATATACGGGCTTCAGAGAATGAATATTGAAGGCAATGATGCCGATTATCTTGCAGAGCAGCTAAAAACAGCTTTTGATAAGTTTTGTTCAAATATAGGACCTTCAATTGCTAAAGATAAGTACGAGAGTTTAGAACATTATAAAGCTTGCGGTTCTAAAATACCGCTTAATTAATAATCATGAAGTTTAGTTCTCAAGAAGAATACTCGTTAAGGTTATTATTGCGAATTGCAAAATTTTATAAGCTGGGGATGACAGTAACCATCCCCGAGCTTAGTAAAGCTGAAGGAATTTCGCAACATAATGCCGCTAAGTTATTACGATTGTTAAGGTTAGGTGGTTTTATCGAAAGTGAAAGGGGAGCAAACGGAGGCTATTATTTGTCAAAAACTCCAGATAAGATAAAGGTAATTGATGTGTTAAATTTTATTGGAGGAAGACTTTTTGATGATACTTTTTGTAATATACATGCCGGTGAAAATGATATATGCAATAATTCGATTGATTGCTCGGTAAGATCGCTTTGGAGATTAATTCAAAATACGATAGATAATGTACTACAAAATCTTACATTAGAAGAATTAACAGAAAGTGAAGAAAAATTATTTCTGAAATATTAGCCATACTTGTATTAATCCATTTTTATAAATAATATTTTAGTTAAAT
>DAINPX010000410.1:0-3028 GCA_036743235.1 Melioribacteraceae bacterium | reverse complement strand
TAAGTTGTTTTAAAAAAGTAGTACTTAAGCTGTTATTATTAAAATCACTTCTACTAAAATTAGAGCTGTCTTTAATAAAAAACTGTCCTTTTGTAGAACCATTAAGTATTAAAACTAACAAAAATAGAGATAAAAATAAAATATTCTTAAGTCTATAAAACAAATACATCACCACGCGAAGGTATAGTTACATTGTTAAAGCCAATGTGATGCAATCTTTCTTTATATTTTACTTGTTGATCGTAATCACCATGAACTAAAAATATATTTTGCATTCGACCTTTGTCAAATTGATTTACATATTCAATCAGTTCATTACTATCTGCATGAGCAGAAAAAGAATTCATAACTATTACTTTTGCATTAACTTGGCGTTCCATACCGAAAATTTTTACAAGTTTAGCTCCTTCAATTAGTTTTCTGCCTAAGGTTTCTGCTGCGGCAAAACCAACCATTAAAATAATATTATTAGGATTTTCAATATTATTTAACAAGTGGTGCAATATTCTACCTGCTTCGCACATACCCGAACTTGAAATAATTATTGAAGGTTCTCTTACATCATTTAGTTTTTTTGATTCTTCCGTTGTAGAAATGTACTTTAATTCATTAAATCCAAAGGGGTCATCGTTAATTAAGATAAATTGGGATATCTCGGAATCAAAACACTCGTGGTGTTGTCTAAAAATATTTGTAGCATTTACAGAAAGAGGACTATCAACATAAACAGGAATTTTGGGAGCTTTTTTTTCTTTAAAGATTTTATTAATTGCATAAACCAATTCTTGTGTTCTTCCCACGCTAAAAGCCGGAATAATTATTTTCCCTTTATCGTTAAATGCTTTAGTAATAACTTCAGCAAGTTTCTTTTCGCTATTTTCAGCACTTTCGTGAAATCTTCCTCCATATGTACTTTCGGAGATAAAAAACTCAACATCAGGAATTTTTTCAGGGTCTTTAATAATAGGCATATTCTTTCTTCCAATATCTCCGGAATAACCAAACTGAATTATTCGTCCTTTTTCGTTAATAGAAAGATAGACTAATGAAGAACCCAAGATATGACCTGCATCAAAAAACGTTGCTTTAATTCCTTCTCTAATTTCAATTTCTCTATGATAATTTACCCCTACAAATCTTGACATAGTTTCGTGAACATCATCTTCGGTATATAAAATCTCAAAAGGATTTTTGCCTTGTTTTTGTCTTTTTTTGTTAACAAATTCAATGTCTTTTTCTTGAATATGAGCACTATCTAATAGCATAACCGAACAAAGGTCTTTTGTGGCAAAAGTAGAATAAATTTCTCCTTTAAAACCACGCCTAACTAAACTTGGTAAATTGCCGGCATGGTCTATA
The DNA here is from genome assembly GCA_036743235.1 of Melioribacteraceae bacterium. GTDB lineage: Bacteria > Bacteroidota > Ignavibacteria > Ignavibacteriales > Melioribacteraceae > JAEXOD01. The sequence continues at coordinate 1,669 of DAINPX010000410.1, read as the reverse complement.
TGTGCATGAGATAAAATAATAAAATCAATTTCGGCAGGATCAAAAAGGTCGAAAGTTCTGTTTAATTCAAAAGCCACCTTTCTTTTACCTTGATACAACCCGGAATCGAATAAAAATGTATAACCGTTAGTTTTAACCAAATGAGATGAACCTGTAACAGTTTGAGCTGCTCCGATAAATTGAATTTCCATAGTCAATCCGTAAATTTTTAATATTACTTAATATACAAAAATTATATTAAATATTTTATTAAAACAAATCCGCCGATTAATAAAACCGTAAATCCTATTGCTAATAAGTTAAAATACTTATCAATAAATACTTTGATTTGAGGTCCAAATTTCCAAATTAAAAAAGCAACCAAAAAGAAACGAGCACCTCTACTAATAATAGATGCAATAATAAACATAACAAAATTAACTTGAAAAGCACCGCCGCTAACAGTAAATACTTTATATGGAATTGGTGTAAAACCGGCAGTAAAGACAACCCAAAAATTCCATTCGTCATACAGTCCTTTAACCTTATAAAATAGTGCTTCGGTAAAACCCGGTATATTATTAAAAAAGAACATAGCCAAAGAAGAAAATTGCGAATCGGTATTCCACCAAATAAAATAACCTATTAAATAACCTGCTATTGCACCTAAAACAGAAGCTATTGTACAATTTGTTGCAAATTTAAATGCTTTTGTTTGAGAACCCAAAACTAACGCAATTAATAAAGCATCAGGGGGAATAGGAAAAAAAGATGATTCAGCAAATGCCAAAATAAATAACGCAACTCCGCCATATTTAGAGTTTGCCCAACTTAACACCCAATCGTACAGATTTTTTAATATTTTCATTTATCCTCAATTAAATTAATGTTGCAAAAATAGTAAAAATATTAATATAGTTATATTTTTTTTGCATTTTTAATCAATTTTTAATTAAGTTTAAAAACTTAAATAGTGATTTGTTAAACATTTAGAAGAGTTGCTAATGGAAGATAAGAATAAGGGAAGATTATTATCGTTAGATGTTTTTAGAGGTATTACAATTATGGGAATGATTTTAGTAAATAATCCCGGCACCTGGAGTTCAATATATCCACCGTTAAAGCACGCCGAATGGCACGGATGTACTCCGACAGATTTAGTGTTCCCATTCTTTTTATTTATTGTTGGTGTTGCTATTACATATGCTTTATCAAAGAAAAAAGCTTCAGGAGAAGATCAAACGAAATTGATTATTGGAATTGTTAGAAGATCATTAACTTTAGTATTTTTAGGTCTTTTTATGGCTGCTTTCCCTAAGTTTGATTTAATAAACTTGCGTTTTCCGGGTGTATTACAAAGAATTGGATTAGTTTATTTAGTGACGGGAATTTTATTTTTAAAAGTTAATACTAAAACACTCGCTTATATTGGAGGTGGATTATTATTATTTTATTGGTTTATTATGTCATTTATTCCTGTTCCCGGTGTGGGCTACCCGAACTTAATTCCCGGAAAAAATTTAGCTGCATGGTTTGATAATATAATATTGGCCGGTCATATGTGGGCATCCACTAAAATATGGGACCCTGAAGGAATTTTAAGTACTCTTCCGGCAATTGTAACAACAATTTTGGGTATTTTAACCGGAGATTGGTTACGTAAGCCCATAGAACAAGGCACAAAAATAGC
>DAINPX010000409.1:0-3037 GCA_036743235.1 Melioribacteraceae bacterium | reverse complement strand
TAGAACATTCCACTTAGGTGGTACAGCATCTCGTGTTGCAAGTCAAAGTGCTATTACAGTTAATACTTCCGGTAGAGTTCAATACGAAAAAATTGATTACGTTACCAAAGTTGATGCATTTGGATTGAATGTAAATGTTGTATTGGGAAGACGTGGTAGTGTCGGAATTTATGATGAAGATAATCGTCAAATTAAAAGATATGACATACCGTATGGTGCTGAGTTATTAGTTAATGATGGTGATGAAATTAAAAACAAGCAAGAATTGTATAGACATGACCCATACAATATGCTTATTTTAACAGATATCGGCGGAAGAGTTTCTTTTGTAGATATGATTGAAAACGTTACCATGCAACAAGTTGCCGATGAGCAGACCGGACACGTTCAAAAAGTTGTTCTTGAAACAAAGGACAAAACTTTAGTTCCCGGTGTGATGATAACCGATGTAACCGGTGAAACAAAAGTATATAACATGCCCAACAGAGCATATTTATCTGTTGAAGAAGGCGAGTTTATAAAACCGGGTACAATTTTAGCAAAAATATCTAAGGCATCGTCAAAAACAAAAGATATTACCGGTGGTTTACCACGTGTAACCGAATTATTTGAAGCAAGAAGTCCTCATGAACCATCAATTGTATCAGATATTGAAGGTATAGTGAAGTTCGGAAACCGAAAAAAAGGTTCTAGAGAAATAATTATTGAATCGTTAGACGGTTCAATAACCAAAACTTATAATGTACCTTACGGAAAACACATTTTGGTAAATGAGAATGATGAAATTCCTGCCGGTGAAAAAATAACCGATGGTCCTATCGATGCACATGATGTGTTAAGAATACAAGGTCCTATGGCGGTTCAGGAATATTTGTTGAACGAAATACAAGATGTTTATAGAGTTCAAGGTGTAAAAATAAACGATAAACATATTGAAATTATTGTTCGTCAAATGTTACAAAAGTTAAAAATAGTTAACTCGGGTGATACATCTTTTATAGAGGAAGATTTTGTTGACCGTGTTAAGGTAATTGAAGAAAATAAAAAATTAGAAAACTTTGTTGTTGTTGTTGATCCGGGACAATCGAAATTTAAAGTAGCAGAACTAATTACACGTGCAAGATTACGTGAAGTTAATACCGATTTAGCCCGTAGAGGTAGAACCGAAGTAAAAGCCAGAGATGCCGAACCTGCAACATTTGATAACATATTGTTAGGTATAACTTCTGCAGCATTATCTACCGAAAGCTTTATTTCAGCTGCTTCGTTCCAGGAAACAACAAAAGTATTAACCAATGCAGCAACAGAAGCCCGAGCTGATCATTTAATTGGCTTGAAAGAAAATGTTGTAATGGGTCATCTAATACCTGCAGGAACAGGTCTAAAGAAATATCGTAAAATTATTTTATCTAATGAAGAAAAAATGATTGAAGAAGAGCCTGAAAATGAAGTTGAAGAAGGTACTGCAGTAGAATGAATAGTAAAATAAACAACTAATATTAAAAAAATATTAAACAATACTTGACAAAGTCAAAAAATAAGACTATATTACAGGTCTGTTTTTTAGTTAAGTTACTTAGGAGAAATTTGTGCCAACAATTAATCAATTAGTAAGAAAAGGAAGAGAAAAAGTAACATCGAAAAACAAAGCACCGGCTTTGGATGCTTGCCCGCAGAGACGCGGAGTATGTACAAGAGTATATACAACAACACCAAAGAAACCTAACGCGGCATTAAGAAAAGTAGCAAGAGTTAGATTGACAAACGGAATAGAAGTTACTGCTTACATACCCGGAGAGGGACACAATTTACAAGAGCACTCAATCGTTTTGATTAGAGGCGGAAGAGTTAAAGATTTACCCGGTGTTAGATATCACATTATACGTGGTACATTAGATACAGGCGGAGTAGAAGACAGAAAGAAAGCAAGATCTAAATACGGTACTAAAAAACCAAAAGCAAAATAGATAAGAGATTATGAGAAAGAAAAGAGCAGAAAAAAGGTATATAAAACCAGATCCAAAATATAATGATTTAGTTGTTGCAAAATTCATCAACTACATTATGTGGAGCGGTAAAAAATCAACTGCAAGACAAATCGTTTATGATTGTTTTGAAGAATTAGAAAGAAGAACTAAAAAACCTGCTTTAGAAGTATTCCAAAAAGCGCTAAATAACGTTCAGCCTTTGGTAGAAGTGCGTAGCCGTAGAGTCGGTGGTGCTACTTATCAAGTGCCAATGGAAGTTAGACCGGAAAGAAGAATAGCTTTGGCTTTTAGATGGATTAGAACAAATTCACGTTCTAAAAAGGAAAAAACTATGGCAGTTAAATTAGCAAGCGAATTAGTTTCGGCATTTAACGGTGAAGGTTCATCAGTTAAGAAAAAAGACGAAACACACAGAATGGCAGAAGCAAACAAAGCGTTTGCACACTTTAAATGGTAATAAGAAGAAATAGATAAGTTGTAATGGCAGATAAAAGAGTAGATATAAATAAAGTAAGAAATATCGGAATAATGGCACACATTGATGCCGGTAAAACGACAACAACGGAGCGTATATTATTCTATACCGGAAGACTTCATAGAATAGGCGAAGTACACGACGGAGCCGCAACTATGGATTGGATGGAACAAGAAAAAGAACGTGGTATTACAATTACCAGTGCTGCTACAACTTGTTTTTGGAGAGATCATCAAGTTAATATTATTGATACTCCCGGTCACGTAGATTTTACTGTAGAAGTTGAAAGATCATTAAGAGTTTTAGACGGTGCAGTAGCTTTATTCTGTGCTGTAGGAGGTGTAGAACCTCAGTCTGAAACCGTTTGGCGTCAGGCAGATAAATACGGTGTTCCTCGTATTGCATTTGTTAATAAAATGGATAGAACGGGTGCCGATTTTTATAATGCTATAGACATGATAAAAACAAGATTAGGTGCTAATCCGATTCCGATTTCTTTACCTATAGGTGCCGGAGATTTATTTACGGGTGTTATCGATTTAATAAAGATGAACGCACGTATGTACAGCGAAGA
>DAINPX010000408.1:0-3044 GCA_036743235.1 Melioribacteraceae bacterium | reverse complement strand
TAAATATTTTAAGTTCAATTGCAGTTAATAAAACTCTACTTTCTTTAAATAAATTGGCTGTTTCTTGTATTTTTTTGGATGTCAAACCTTCGTGGTTTATCATTTTACACCTTACACTAAAATCAAGGTATAAAAATAATAAAATTTTAGTTCATTTTAAATCTAAAATGCCTATTTAACCTTGTAACCTCCTTTGTTTGTATTCGCTTTATTAAATTATTTTTAACCCAGTAATCTTAACTTATTATTGCCATTTAAAAAATAGTTTATATATTTATCTTTCTTTTCGGGTTTTATTTTTTCAACTTCTATTACAATAAATCCGTCAATACAATCTTCAAAATCTCTATCTATGCCAAAATCCATAAATTTTACACCGTCTTGTTCGCACAATTCTGCGTAATGTTTATAAAGTACGGGTATTGTTAAACTATACGGTTTTAACATTTGCTTTAATATTTTATAATCGTCTTTAAATGAAACACCAATAAAAATATTGTTGAATTTAATACTTTCTGTATCCGGAATTTGGAATTTATTTTTTGAAATAACAATTTCTTCTTTTTCTCCAAACCATTTTTTATAAACATAAACTATCATTTGTCTTACTTCCGGCGGATAACTATTACTTATGCTTACACCTCCAAATAAATATTTAATTTGAGGATTTGAAGCCAAAAATGCCCCAATTCCCTGCCATAAATAAAATAATACGTTAGTATTCCAGTATTTTTTTTGTATAAAACTTCTTCCCAACTCAATTGAGTTTGGTAAATAGTTAGTATTAAAATATCTGCTAAAATTAAATAATGAATTGGTATAAAATCCCTGAATACCGTGCTTTTGTAAAATTTCGTTTCCAAAACCCAATCTATATGCTCCTACAATTTCCAACTCCATTTCATCCCAAACTATTAAATGATAATAATATTCATCATACAAATCCAAATCGTACCTTTTGCCCGTTCCTTCTCCAACTTTTCTAAATGTTAATTCCCTTAATCTTGCTATTTCGTTTAATGTGTTTGGTGAATCCGTTTTATTAGTTAAAATTATCTTTTTATTATCTTCGGTCGTTCCTAAAATGTTAGCCTTATTTAATTCTTTTTTAATTAATTTTCTATCTATTGGGTGAATAATATTTTTTTCGGTAATAAAGATATTTTTGTTCGGTTTTCGCAAATTATATAAATGTTTTCGCAATAATTTTGTTTGATAAAATACAGTAATTAAATTTTCGGTAAATGATTTAGCTGGAATAGGATCTCCAATTAAAATATTTATGGTTTTATCTTTTTTGTTATATAATTCGTGAATTAATAACAAGGTTGATAAAGCCTTATTAATTGAAGAAATCAAATAAAAATACCAAGAGTTTTTTGCATCTATAAAAATAGGCAAAATTGGGCACTTATATTTTTTGGCAAAACTTACCGCACCACTATTCCATTTTTTATCTGTAACGGTAAACCACTTTAATCGAGATACTTCTCCTGCAGGAAATATTATTAATGCCCCTTCATTTTCTAAGTGTTTTCCTATTTCATCGTAACTGTCTCTTGTAAATTGCCTTCCAAAAACATTAACAGGAATAAAATAACTGCGTAAATTATCTATTGAATATAATATATCATTTACTATAATTTTAACATCTTTCCTTATTTCATACATCAATTTTAATAACGCTAATCCATCTAAACTACCAATAGGATGATTTGCTACTACAATCAAACGCCCTTCGGAAGGAATTTTTTTTATATCTTTATTTGAAAGACTGTATGTAAAGTTAAGATACTCAAATAATTCTTCAATTATTTCTACTCCATATTTATTTTTATTTTTACTTAAAAATTCATCAATAGTTTTTGAATAAAACAATTTTTTAAGAATTTTAAATATTATTTTACGCAACAATAAATATTTTGCAATAAACGTATCCTTAAGTCTCTCTTCAAGTATTCTTTCAACAATAGTCATGTTTTTCCATAATATTTTTATGGCAATTTAATATTTTTAATATTTTTTTCTGTTAAGTTAATGTTATCATTATTTTATTATATTGTTAACTTAATTTGTTTAACAATTTCATAATATATAAGTAATATTAACTTAACATTTGGTTTATATTTTTGCACAAACATTTATAATTTACTAATGAAAATATTTCACCTTTCCGATTTACATTTGTGCAAACTTTACAAGCGAAATAATATTGTAAAAACGCGAAAATTATTAAAACACTTTGTAGAAAATAAATATGACCACTTAGTAATAACCGGTGATATTTCCGATAACGGTAAAATTGAAGATTGGTTAATATTACGTAAACTTTTATTATCATACGGTATTTACAATAAAGATAAAGTAAGCATAACTATCGGAAATCATGATATTTACGGTGGTGTTCAAACAGCTGTAGATATTCTCTCATTTCCTGCACGCTGTTTAAAAACCGACTATTTTGGCAAAGTTAAACAATTTTATAATGTTTTTTCTGAATTGTTTACCGAGTCTTTATCATCATTTCCAAATCTATTTCCAATATTAAAAATTGTAGATGATGTTGCTTTTATATTAATTAATACCATTGATTTTTACGGTAAAATATTTAATCCTTTTGCTTCAAACGGAAAAGTATCGACAGATGATTTTCGTAATATTTACAATCTAATTTATAACCCTGTAGTTAATGATAAAGTAAAAATTATTTTGTCGCATCATCACTTTTATAAAAATAATGTGGAATCTACTGCTTCGTACAGTTCAATTTGGAATAGCATAGAAAAACACACTATGAAATTACGGGGTAAGAAAAAACTTATTAAATTGTTTTCGGAAGGAGGAATTAATTACGTAATGCACGGACATAGTCATGAACTAAAAACTTATGAAAGGAAAAAAATACTTTTTTCAAATTCCGGAGCTTCAACAGATAACCTTAACGATAAATTATGCTCCGGAATTTTACTTAATACAACAACTAAGTCGTTAGAAACAATTAATATCGAACTTAATACTACTATACCCGTACCGATTTTAAAACC
>DAINPX010000407.1:0-3053 GCA_036743235.1 Melioribacteraceae bacterium | reverse complement strand
AATTACGATTTACAAAAAGTTAATTTAAGCAATTCGGATTTATCTTCAGCAACATTAAGAAATATAGACTTGAAAGATGCTGTTTGCGAAAATACCAATTTTCATGGCTCTGTTTTATTTGCTGGAAGATTGACTTATGCTAATTTTTACAAAGCCGATTTTACTAATGCCGATTTACAATATACATTTTTTAGCTATTCCGATTGTAGAGGGGCTGCATTTTGTAATGCTAACCACTATGGTTGGATAATAACAGGGGTAAAAAGAGACAATACAACAAAATGTTGGAATGAATAATTTAATACGGAAACTTTATGAAAAAAACTTTACTATTTTTTATTGTACTTTGTTTATTTAGTACAAATGCTTTTTCGCAACAAATAAACTTAAACTTATTTATTGAAAAAGTTAATTTAGATTCTTTAACTTATTTTGTAAAAGAATTATCGGGAATTGTGGACGTAACTGTTAACGGTGCTACAAGTAAAATTGTTTCACGACATAAAAATAATGCCGATAACAACAAAGCAGCAGATTATATTTATCAAAAACTTAATAATTATAACCTTGATGTTACTAAGCAAGTTTTTAGTTCAACCGGATATAATATTTACGGTACAAAACAAGGGACAAAATACCCCAATAAAAAAGTAATAATTTGTGCACATTTCGATTCAATGCCGGCAGGGGCTAAAGCACCCGGTGCAGATGATAATGGGAGCGGTACGGCAGCTGTTATTGAAGCAGCAAGAATTTTAAAGGAGTATGATACTCCCTATACTATGGTTTTTGCACTATGGGATGAAGAAGAACAAGGTTTAATAGGCAGTGCTTATTATGCATCTAAAGCTGCAGCAGATGGTGACACAATTATTGCAGTAATAAATATGGACATGATTGCTTGGAATAGAAGCAATTCAAACAGAATTGAACTACATACCGATAATACATCCGGTTCTAACTCAATTGTAAATAAAATGGTCGATTTGAATACTCAACTTAATTTAGGTTTTAATACGGCTATTATTAATCCGGGTGCAACATACAGCGACCATGCTTCTTTTTGGAATAATAATTATCCGGCTGTGTTAGTAATTGAAGATGATAACGATTTTAACGCTTATTATCATACAATAGGTGATACATTAGGTAATTTTAATTTTTCGTATTTCGATAGAGCATCAAAACTTTCAATTGCAACTTTTTTAAGTTATGCGTTTAACTTAAATATAACTTTAGAACATAAAGTAATAACATCAACATCAAACAACCATAATTTGCAAACAACATTGGTTGTAAATAGCGGATTGCCTATTAGTGAACCGATTTTATACTTCAGAGTTGATGAAGGAACCGGATTTAATAATTTTGAAAAAATATTTGGCTATCAAACAAAAAATGACGGATTATATTATTTCGATTTTCCTTCATTAAACTTAGGAAGTTTGGTTGAGTATTATTTTGCGGTTCAAGATAGTGCTGCAACAATTATAACTTCTTTACCCTCAGGTGCTTCCGGATTTAGCCCAGCAGGTAACATACCTCCCACAAAATTCTATTCGTTTTATTGTGCACCCGAAAATATTGTGTTTGCTGATAGTTTTGATAATGCCGATAATTGGAATGTTACCGGTACGGCGGGAGTTTCACAAGTGAAATATGTTTCTGCCCCTTATTCTATTGCAGACTCGCCGGTAGGAAATTATTCCGCTAATAATACTTCTATTTTTGTAACAAAAACTGCAATAAAAATTCCCGAAACTATTGGCACTATTTTAACATTTAATGCAAATTGGGATATTGAAAGCGGGTGGGATTATGCAATGTGTCAATTATCAACCGATAACGGTACTAATTGGATTCCTTTGGCTGGTAATTACACAAAATTGGGAAGTGGTAGTTTTCAACCTAAAAATAAACCCCTTTATGACGGTATTTCCAACGGTTGGGTCAATGAATCGATTAATTTAAGCACTTATAAAGGCAAAGATGTATTAATAAGATTTTATTTTCGTTCAGACGGTTATGAAAATTTTGACGGAATTTATATTGATGATTTAAAGATAATATCTTATGAAAAACCGACAAGCATTGATGATAATCAAATTACTACAATTACAAATTTTGAATTATTTACTAATTATCCAAATCCGTTTAACCCTACTACAACAATTGCTTACCAAATACCTGTTGATGGAGTAGTAACATTAAAAGTTTTGGATGTTTTAGGAAGAGAAGTAACAACTTTGGTAGATGAATATAAAAGTAAAGGTAAATATAATATTACTTTTAATGCAAGTAACCTAACAAGCGGAATTTATATCTATCAAATTAAAGCAGGAAGTTTTACCAAAGCAAATAAGATGATACTACTTAAATAATTTTGAGTTTTGAATTTTCAATTTTGAATTAATAGACATTCTATAATAATTTTGAGTTTTGAATTTTCAATTTTGAATTAAAAAGAATTCTCCAATTTGGCAGGTGCTTTTTTTTACAATTGCACCTTGCCTCTTTTTTTGTCATTTCTACCAAAAATTGCAAGGAAAAACAAACTAAGGTTAAATGTTAGGTGTTTAAGGTTAAATAAATAATATTAACAAGTAGTTTTACAATTGCACAATGTCATTTCTAAATCTTTTCTGAACCAAGAGATACAGGAAAAAAACGGAAGTACAGGAAATAAACCTCAGGCTTGAGAAGGTTTTCTCCTGTCATTCCCGGTTCTAAAGCAATGTTAAATGCTAAGTGTTTAAGGTTAAATGTTTTTATTAGGTAAATGAGTAATAATAAAAATACAAAAATATTTTTGGGAGAGCCGATATTATTATAACCGAAGTAAAAACACAAAACCAAGCCCAGTAGGGGCGACATTATAATTATAAGTTTATTTATTTAGCAACCTACGTGCTACAAGATTTTGGACGTTAGAAAAAAAGATGTAAGACAAAATAATTCAAGATATTAGGGGTTTTCTCCTGTTTTTCCTTCTTTTCTCCTGTAAATCTTGGTTCTAAATAACTTTAATATTCCCTTGACTTAAATTAAATATT
>DAINPX010000406.1:0-3059 GCA_036743235.1 Melioribacteraceae bacterium | reverse complement strand
TCACTTGTTAATAAAGAGAAAAGAGAAGTTGTTGGTTATTTATCTGCTGTAGTTTACGGTAGCTAATAATATGGTTATTAAATTTATTTTTTAATATAATTTGCTATAAGTGCAGGAATCTCGATTAACTTTGTTATTACGCTTGCCAACTTTAAATCTACTACCGATTGAGGCATACTGGAAAGCATTGCTTCTTTAGGATCTTGAGCTATTACTAATCCGCCTGCAGCTTTAATATACCCGCTACCAATACTGCCATCATGCCCCATTCCTGTTAATACTACTCCAATCGAGTTTTTCCCGAATATTTCAGCAACAATTTTAAATGTAGGATCGGCAGCCGGTTTTACAAAATTTTCGGGCGGCGTATCTAATAGAGTAATATTTTTAGTGCTTGGATGAATACTTAAATGCAAACCTCCCGGGGCTAAATAAACCTCACCGGGTACAATCGCCATTCCTTCTTCTGCTAATTTTACTTTAACTTTGCATTCTTTCTGTAATCTATCGGAAAAAGATGCAAGCATCCATGCGGGTGCATGCAAAACAACAAAAAATGCAGCCTTGTAAACTTTAGGCAATAAAGAAAAGAATTGTAATAATGCCTGAGGTCCACCCGTACTTGCGGCAATTGCAACTCCGTAAAAAGAATTTATCTTTGGCGTAACATCTAAAATTTCGGGAATTTTTATACTGTCTCGTTTACCTTGCTGAAGTAATAAATTTTCAATTTTTAATAAAATATCCGATTCTTTATATGGTTTGGTTATATATTCATCTGCACCTGCTAAAAGTGCTTTATTTTGTGCAGAGCGGCTTGCAAGAGCTGTAACCATAATAATAATAGGAGGAGGGCTAATTTTTTCACGAATGTACTTAATTAATTCTATTCCATCAACTATAGGCATCATCCAATCGGTTAATATTATTTCATAATAACATTTATTAAGTTCTTCTATAGCTTCTTTGCCGTTTGCACAAACTGTAACAGTAAATTTATTTCTGTCAAAAATCCTTCTTAATAAAGTACGCATAGAAGGATTATCTTCTGCAATAAGTACTTTCATTAATCACTCAAAAAAAAAAATAAAAAAATACCCCCGTTTAAGGGGGTTAAAATTTTTAGGACATTAACGCAGCAATTGCACTTGTGCTTACTATATCATCAACACTGCAACCGCGTGATAAGTCAAACAACGGCTTCTTTAATCCCTGAACTACAGGACCAACTGCTTCTGCACCACCTAAACGTTGTGCAATTTTATAGCCAATATTTCCAGCTTGTAAATCCGGGAATACCAAAACATTTGCATGACCGGCAACAGTGCTACCCGGTGCTTTCTTTTTACCGATTGATTCAACCGTAGCTGCATCAAACTGCAATTCGCCGTCCAAATTTAAATCAGGACGTTTTTCTTTTGCAATTCTTGTAGCTTCAACAACTTTATCAACCAATTCGTGTTGAGCACTTCCTTTAGTACTAAATGATAACATAGCCACATAAGGTTCTTCACCGGTTAATTTTTTATGGTTATCTGCGGTTGTAATAGCAATATCTGCCAACTGAGCTGCATCCGGGTTGGGTACAACGGCACAATCTGCAAAACTTATTACTTTTTCAGGAAATACCATTAAAAAGAAGCTGCTTACAATCGAAATTCCTTCGGGCATACCTACACATTGAATTGCTGCACGTAAAACATCGGCAGTAGGCGATGCACTTCCGGCAACAAAACCGTCAGCCATTTGTTCTTTTACCAACATTGCACCAAAAAACAATTCATGTTTTAAGGTTTCATGCGCTTTTTCAATTGTCATCCCTTTGTGTTTACGCATATTATAAAAAATATTGGCAAAATCGCTTAATTTTTCTGATTTAGCAGGATCAATTACTCTTACACCTGTTAAACTAACACCTAAATTTGAAGCATCAGTTCTAACTTTTTCTTCATTTCCCAATACTATTACATTACAAATATTTTCTTTAATTAATTGCTCGGCTGCTTTTAATACTCTTTCGTCTTGTGCTTCGGGCAAAACAATAGTTCTTTTTCTTGCAGCTGCTTTTGCTTTAATACTTTCAATTAAATTTAATTCTGCCATTTTAAACCTTTAAAAAATTTTTAATACATTTAAATATAGTAAATTTATAAATATTTTTTTTGTAAATTCGGTACTAAATTATTTAATTTTACTTTTCATTAATTATTTATTCTTTATGCAATTAAAAGAGTTTAACCTTAAAAAAATAAATAAACTGATCGTTTCCATCACTTTTCTTATTTTTATGTTTTTGGTTTTTTATTTATTTTTGGATATTTTTATTTTATTGGCAATATCTACTTTAATTGCCTTAATTTTTAATCCTATTGTTACATATTTAGAAAAACTGGGTGTAAGAAGAACTGTTGGAACTTTAGGTGTATTTATAATTGTCGGCGGATTTCTAACATTCAGCTTATCTTTATTGCTTCCAAAATTAATTAATCAGTTTGAAGTTATTTATGCTAATTTAACTCAAGAAAAAATTTCTTCGGTAGTTAATCAAATTCAAGCTTTTATTAAACATTATATTCCTTTCACAAAAAATATTGATTTAAATAAACGTATTTTGGAGTTTTTTACTAATTTAGTTACCAACTTAATAAATAATGTTTCAGATATTTTATCAGGTTTATTTTCTGCAGTGGCAATACTTGTAATTGTTCCTTTTATGACCTTTTTTATCCTTAAAGATACAAAACGAATTCATAAAGGAATTGTTAATCTTTTACCTAATAGATACTTTGAAATGTCTTATCACGTAATTAGTAAAATTGGGGAACAATTAGGAAGATTTGTAAGAGGATGGATTTTAGATGCTACTTTTGTTGGTGTAACCGTTGCTATCACTTTATCCTTCTTGGGTGTTCAAAACTCAGTCTCTATAGGCTTTGTTGCAGGTATTGGTCATTTAATCCCTTATTTTGGTCCCCTAATTGGAGGTGTGCCTGCAATTATTATCTCAACGCCAGCGTGCCCAGCAAAATGAGCAGGACAAAGCTTATTGCAAAAATTCT
>DAINPX010000405.1:0-3064 GCA_036743235.1 Melioribacteraceae bacterium | reverse complement strand
TACCACTGTTGGTTCAATACTAACCGAAGTTGCATTATTTGCGGGGGAAATTAATGTCGGAGGTGCTGGCTGAACAGCAGTATTAACAACATTAACATCTACAAAGTAATTTGAATTTAAATACGATTCGGTAGGGAAGTATGCAGGCGTAAAATTATAAACACCGTTATTACCGTCAGCAACCGTAGTTAAAATTCCGTTTGTTACGGAAGTTGTTAATGCGTCATGAGTTGAGCTGTAAGCTGTATTGATATTTACAGAAACAACATAAGTTGTGTTTCCTTCAATAACTAACGGGGTTGCTAACGTTGCGGACTGCCAACCCGAAGCAGTTTCGTTCTTAAATTCTACAGAAGTTAATAGTGTGCCCGAACTACTCCATATTTTACCGATATGAATTCCGGTTTCCGAATCAACTTTGTAAAATCTAATTGTTTTAATTATTGTTTTATGAGTAGAGACAAATTTTGTCCCCAATTCATAATCGCCGTCAGTACCCACAATTTCCGGTATCTGAGAAGTAAAAATAGTAGTCTGTGCAAAATTATTTGCATTACAGAACAAAAAGGTAATTAACCCTATTATCCATATTTTTTTAATATAGGATGAGGGTATTTTCATCTTGTCTCCTTAAATTAGTTAATAATTAATTAATTAGTATTGTTAAAATAGAAATACCAAATCTAATGCCAGAAATCAAAGTTAATAGAAAAAATAAAACATTGATTATTAACTGATTAACTTAATAAATATAAATTAATTAACGGAATTTTATATTTTTATAAAATATTTTATTGAAATATAAACAATAATATTTTACAATTTTTTAGAAAATGTACTAAAATGATATTTGTCTTGATGTGATACACTTAAATAAAAAAACCCCATTGAACAAAATGGGGTTTAATTTAAAAAATCAAAAGTTTATTTAATTTTAAAGTAAATATTAAATAGAGTTAAAATTTCTTCTTTAAACTTAAATATATCATATTCGTTTTCACCTATTAGCAATTTAAAATTTCTGGTTTTATTTTGATAGGCAGGTAAATCATAATCTTCAGGTAGTCTAACATGTTCAAAAACAGAACCTTCTTCAATTGCAGCATCATCAATAGTAATTGTATAAGTACATTTAAAAGTTAAAATATCTTTGCAAATTTTCATATTACTATCTTTAGCAACCCTTTTAACAAAACGTGTTAAGGTTTCGTTTTGCTGAGCGTTTTTTAACCACTCGAGTAAAAAAGAAGCAGTACTAACAAAATTAAAGAAAGTATCACCGCTTACAACCATATCCAAGTGTTCATAATCTCGCACTAGTTTGTCGTAAACATTTCTCGGAGTCGTAAATTCATGTTTAAATATCATTTTACACCTCGTTTTTTATATTTAATGTTAGCACCCGGTAGATGCATTTTAATCCAAGTTCTGTTTTACCCAATTTTCCAAACCGCCGGCAACAATCAATTCTTGAGCAGCTTTACCTACAGGACTAATATAATAATTTTTTTGATTAAAGCAAATTACTGAATTAACAAAATCAATTTTTAATTTTAATTTTGTTTCATATGTTAGTTTTTCAGTGCCAAAATTAGATTTTAAATCATTAATTAACTCCGGTACTTCTAATATTAAATATCCGTTGTTCAATGCATTTCTTTTATATGTTTCGCTAAACGAACCTGCAATTACAAGTTGAATACCTTTGTATTTTAAGGCAGTTGCAGCTTGCTCTCTGCTACTTCCGGTTCCAAAATTGTAACCTCCTGCCAAAATGTCTCCCATTTTTGCAATTTTAGTAAAATTGGGGTCATAGTTTTCCATAACTACCGCAGCTTGCTGAGATGGCGTAAAATCATCATTATATGTATATTTACCCGGATAAATGCCATCGGTATTTAAGTTATCTTGGGGGCAAAATAATAAATCTCCTTCTATTATTTCGGGAAAATCTTTAATTATTTTTACCTTCTCATTTTTAGTTAAAGGAGCTTTATTTTCGGTAATGTTTGCAACAATACTTAAGGGTTGAGAAATTTTATTTCCCGATATATAACCGATTAATGCACTATTAGCAACTATAGCCGGTGATGCTAAATATGCAAAAGCGCTTGGAGAACCCATACGACCTTTAAAATTTCTGTTGGTTGCAGAAATTCCAACCTCACCGTCTTCCAACAATCCTGTTCCTAATCCAATACATGGTCCACAACTGGGAGGCAATTCGATTGCACCGGCATCCAACAAAATTTGCCAATGACCTGTTTGTTCGGCTCTTTCTTTAATTTCTTTGCTTGCTGCCGCAATGTAAAATTTTACATTTTCGGATACTTTTTTACCCTTTAATACTTCTGCAGCTTCAACAATGTCTTCGTATCTGCTGTTTACACAAGAAACCAAATAGGCTTTATTAATAGTTACTTTTTGTTTTTCAATATCGCTTACTTTGGTCATTTTTTTTACTGTATTAGGACCGGATATGTAAGGTTCAATTGTTGATAAATCTATTGAAATTATTTTTGAATAATAAGCATCTTCATCGGGTTTTAATAAAGCAAGTTCATTTATCAAATTTTCAACAGTTGTGTTATTTATACGTGGATTTTTTCCGTTTCCGTTGATATCGGAATTAACACCTGCCGGTCCGCGATTCTCTAAAAATTCCTTCCTATCCTTTAAATAATCTAACGTCACTTCGTCAATAGGGAATAATCCTACTAATGCACCCCATTCTGTAGTCATATTTGCAATAGATAATCTTTGGTCAATAGTAAGATATTTAACTCCGTTACCCGAAAATTCTATTCCATAATTTAATACTTCGTCGTTATTAAAATAACCACATAATGCAATTATTAAATCTTTACCGGTAACGCCGGGGTTTAATTTATTTATTAAATTAACCTTGGCAATAGGAGGCACTTGCCACCAAGTTCTACCTGTTGCCCAAATTGCGGCGGCATCTGTACGCACAATAGGAGTACCTAAACATCCCAATCCGCCGTACATGTTGGAATGACTATCTGAAGCAACTGCCATAGTACCGGGGAAAGCGTATCCTTCT
>DAINPX010000404.1:0-3079 GCA_036743235.1 Melioribacteraceae bacterium | reverse complement strand
GTTTCGTATAACCAGTATTTACGTTCTTCAACACTTTCGGTTTTTGCAACTTCAGTATCTGTTAAAATAAGTTTACCGCAAACACCTCCAATTTTATTATCTTGAAACTGATAAACTAAATTTTTTAAAGCATCTTTATCAAATTCAGTATTCGCATCGCTAAAAACCACTATATCGTTTTTTGCAAACTCAATTAAATCGTTTAATACTGAGGCTTTGCCTCTTCTTTCTTTAAATAAATGGATTTTAAGCCAAGTATATTCACTTTGTTTATTTAATAATATTTCATTGGTTTTGTCACTACTACAGTCACTTCCTATATGAACTTCTATTTTCGAAAAGTCATAATCAAGTTTTTCTATATTTCTTAATCTTTCTTCAATAACCTTTTCTTCATTATAGGCTGCAATTAACAAAGATACTTTTGGCAAATTATTTTTATCATATTTAGAAGTTTTTACAAACTTTGATAATATAAAAATAACCAATGGATAAAAAATAAAGCTGTTTATGGGTATAAACAACAAAATATAAAATATATAAATAAAAATATCGGTCATTTATTTTCTACTTTTAGTATAATATTAGATATATTTTCGGCTATTGCAGTCCACGAGTATCTTTCAGCCACTTCTCGTCTAATTCTATTTTTTTCAATCGAATAATTATCAACTGCCTTTTTTAACGATTCAATAAATTCTTCATGGTTATTTGCAATATACACAGTATCGCCAAACTTTGCAACTTCCGGCAAATTTGTGGACACAACCGGAATACCCATTGAAAAGTATTCCAATAACTTTAGCGGGTTGCATGCCAAAGTAAGTTCATTTACAATAAAGGGAATAATTCCGATATCAAATTGCGAAGCTATAATAGGTAACTTTACGTAAGGTATTTCACCTATAAAATCTAAGTTTGGTATTCCGTTTAATATACTTATATCTACCGAATACTTTCCTATTATCAAAAATTTATAGTTAGGGTAAGCTTTTGCACATTTAACAATTAATTCTAAATCAACCCATTCGCTTAACAACCCAAAAAAACCAATTACAGGCGGATTATTAATAGCTCTTTCATTATAAACAAAGTGATTAATATTAACACCTTGAGGCAAAAAGTAACTTTCCCCGTTTTTAGGTACTCTGGTTTTTACAAGAGTATCGGAAACAGAAAAAGAAGTATTTACAACCTCTAATAACTCTTTTTCAAGTTTATTTATTATTGCAAATGCCCCTTCAAATTGCATATAATCATCTAAACAAAAATAATGAGAAGAAGTTAAATTTAATCCCTTAACTATATCTCCTATTATTGGTTGAGAAGAAATAAGCAAAGCTTTTTTATTACCATAATTATTAATAGCCGTGTTAATTTTATTTATTAAATTTCTATTATTTATTAATCTAACAAAACTTAAATTATGAAGAGGAATAATAAGAGGATGAAGAATAGTTATGTTTTCATCATTTTTGGCAACTTCTTTTTTTGCAAATACATTTTTTATCTTTTCATAAATACGTTTTATATCTGCAAAGCTAAATTTTGGTTTTCTTAAACCAAGTGAACCAATCCATATTAATTTATTATACTTAATCAGTTCTTTCATTAAATGCTGTAACGTACTTGGATACCTACCCCAATCGTCACCAAAAACTATTATTATTCTATCTTTTATCATACTTTAATTATTTAATAATATGTTTTTAATTAAATACGCGCTTTTGCCGTTACCAAAAGGATTTTCACATGCAAAATAATTATATCCCGTTTTTAAGTTTTCTTCAATCTCAAAAAATTTTTCTTTTATTAAACTTGAATTACTACTAACCAAAAAGGCATATCCAGCTTTAATTGCTTCGTTTCTTTCCGTAACATCTCGCAATACAATAACCGGCTTTTCAAAAACAAAACATTCTTCTTGAACACCCCCGCTATCAGTCATAATAAATAAACACTTACTCATTAAATAAATAAATTTAAAATAGTCTTGAGGTGGAATTAATTTAATATTATTAACCCCTTTTAAAATTTCATTAACAGGACCTTGCACATTAGGATTTAAGTGAACCGGATAAATAAAATTATACTGCGGTCGTTGTAATGCAATTTCTTTTATAGTGTATAGTACGCTTTTAAACTCGTCCCCAAATTTTTCTCTTCTATGCATAGTAACTAATATAAAAGGTTTTTCAAATAAATCGGTTTGGGTACTTAAGTTTATTTCTTCTTCTGTTTTATTGCACACAAAGTCGTCTTCCAATTTATCTTTAATCATGTATAAAGCATCAATTACGGTATTTCCCGTAACATAAATATTTTCTTTAGGAAAACCTTCATTTATTAAATTTTGTTTAGAATCTTCGGTAGGCGTAAAATTATAGTCACTAATAACCGAAATAAATCTTCTATTAGCTTCTTCCGGATATGGGCTGTTAATATTATAACTTCGTAAGCCTGCTTCAACATGTGCAATTTTAATTCGTTTATAAAATGATGCCAATGCAGAAATAAAAGCAGTACTTGTATCGCCTTGTACCATTAAAATATCCGGAGTATGTGTTGTAAGTACTTCTTTTAGTTTGGTTAATGTATTAACTGAAATATCAAATAAATCTTGGTTCGGACGCATTAAGTCTAAATCATAATCAATCTCTATATCAAAAATATCTAATACTTGTTTTAACATTTCGCGATGTTGACCCGTAGAGCACACAATTGTTTCTATTTCTTTTTCTTTTTTAAGTACATTAATAACCGGTGCCATTTTAATTGCCTCGGGTCTTGTACCAAAAATAATCATAATTTTTTTCATATTTTAACTATTTAAATTTCCAAAAACAACAACTGTAAAAAGATAACAAATTTATGATAATTAATAGACAATATATATATACCTTACTTTGCAATACTTTTAATTGATGTCTAATTACCAATAATTATAAAGCTAAATTTACGGTTAATTAATTATAAATTCAAATTAGTTTACACTTTTTTAGATAATTAACGTGATAGAAATCACTTAAGTATAATAAAAAAATAAACCTCCCAAAATACAAATATTAGTGGGAGGTTT
>DAINPX010000403.1:0-3080 GCA_036743235.1 Melioribacteraceae bacterium | reverse complement strand
ATCAATTCAGAGAACATTATAGGTATGTACTTTTCAAGCGGTGGTTTTTCTGCCAAATACGGTAATGCACTTTCAGGCGTATTGGATTTAAAGTCAAATAACGAACCTCTAAAGTCTTTATACAAAATCGGCTTATCCATGGCTTCGGCTGAAATAAATGCTTCAACTCCTATTTTTAATGATAAACTTGGATTTAGATTTAGTGCCCGCAATAGTTTTACAGAACCTGTTTTTTGGCTAAACGGAAAAAATAGCAGTTTTACAAATCAACCTTCTTCAAAAGATTTTACTTCTAATTTAATTTATAAATATTCACTTACCGGAAGATTAAAAACAATATTTTCTTATGCAACGGATAAACAAGGCGTAATAATTAATCAACCCGGATATACCGATGAATTTAAAGGCAACTCAAATAATTATATTATTAACACACAAATTAGTGACCTATTATTTAATAACTTAGTAGTAAAAACTAGTATTTCATTTTCTGAATTTAACAGAAAATGGCAACTTGGATTATTGGATTTGGACAAAATAGATAATAATTTGAAGCTTAGAAGCGATTTTGAAATGCCCTTTCAACCTTTTAAATTAAATATGGGTTATGAAATTGAAAATCGAAATACTTCCTTTATTGGTATAATACCTATTGAAGATTATGATATGCGAAAGAACGGGCAAGCTAAAGTTATAAATTCTACATTTGGTATTACAAGATACGGTTTATATATTGAAACTGAAGTTCCTAATGTTTTTAATATAATCGGATTATCGGTAATAGCAGGTATAAGAAGCGATAATATACCAAAACTTAAAATTTATACTTTAGACCCGCGAGCTAATATCGGTTATAAAATAAACGATAAAGTATCAATTGCTTTCGGTTGTGGCTTATTTCACCAGCACCCCGATCCAAGACTTTATTCCCCTATTGACGGAAATCCCAGTCTAAAATCAATGCAATCGATTCATCTTGTCTCTTCGTTAAATTATAGTTTTTCGGAAAGAGATGAATTTAGAGTTGAATTTTATTATAAAAAATACAATAATTTACCGCTGGAAGATAATAATCTATTTTATAACAACAAAGGATTTGGCTTTGCAAAAGGAATAGATATAATAGTTAAAGGTATTCTTTTTAACAAAATCGATAGCTATTTCGTATGGGTTTATTACAACCAAACGAAAATGGATGGACTATAAGGAATTAACTTCAAGCGAATTTGATATTACAAACAATTTAAACATTGTTGCCAAGTATAATTTAACAAACCACTTGCAAATAGGATAAAATTTTAAGTTTGCTACAGGTAAACCATATACACCTGTTATTAATAGCAATTATGACGAAACAAACCATATTTTTATTCCGGTTTACGGAAAAAACTATTCCGAAAGATATAAAAACTATCAACGTTTAGATATTCGGTTAACATACATTTCGGCATTTTTTGAGAACAATTTTACCGTATTTTATATTGAATGTTTAAATATCTTAAACTTAAAAAATGTTATGGATCATTCATATTCGTTTGATTATAAAAATAAACAAGAGATTAACAGCTATTTTGGAAGACGAATGTTGGTATTCGGTTTTCAAACCACTTTTTAATTTAAACCTTTTGTCCTATTCTCTATGTCAAATTAGCAGTTAATTGAAGCAATAATTAAACATAATTTACAAATGGAGAATTAAAATGATTAACTCTATTGGCGGCAACCAAATGTTATATGCACAGACAAATAATTTTGAAGTTAAATTAACCGATGACAAAAAAAACGCATTAAATGATATCTTATCCAAATATAACGCTCAAAAAATGACTGAAGAAACCACAAAACAAATGATGGATGAAATAAAAGAAGCGGGGATAACACCAAGCAAAGAATTTGGTGAAATCATGGATAATGCGGGCTTTAAAAGACCCGAACCCCCACGAGAAGGTCAAATGCCTCCAAAAGGTGAAATACCAAATTTTACCAACAAAAATTCTGTTGAAGTTTTTCTTTCATTTATGTCTAAGCACGAATCAGGTAATGCAACAAAAGAAGATTTTGAGACTATGATTCAACAGCTTAACTCTAATGGAGAAGATTTACAAGGTTTATTTATTGATAAAAAATCTTAGATTTAAATTTTCACAAAACCCTCTTATTTAGTAGATTAGTGCAGCCGATTTTGTGTTCCCCTTTGTTTATCGGCTGCATTTATTTTTAACAATATGTAATTTTCCGTTTATTTTCTCCCCAATAAATTTTATTTTTAGTATTAAAATAAAATATTGTTGCCGTTTTGAGAAAACTTGAATACTGGGAAAAAAATTTAGTATTTATCTGGATAAGCCAATTTTTAGGTATGGTCGGTATGAGTGCCGTCATCCCCTTTTTACCTTTGTTTGTTCGTTCATTGGGAGTTAAAACTGCTGCCGAAGTATCTACATGGAGCGGACTTGTTTTTGCCGGACCGTTTATTGCATCTTTTTTTATTACCCCATTGTGGGGTCTATTGGGTGATAAGTACGGCAGAAAAATTATTACTGTAAGGGCTATTCTTGGTCTTGCAATTGCCCAATTTTTTGTAGGTCTAAGTTTAAATGTTTATCAATTATTTACTACAAGAGTTTTGCAAGGGTTTTTAAGCGGATTTGTTCCTGCCGCCTTAGCTCTTGTTGCTGCTAATACACCAAAAGAAAAAAACGCATTTGCTTTGGGAGTGTTACAAACTTCTATTGCTGCAGGTAATATTTTTGGACCATTAATAGGCGGTTTTTTAGCCGATTTGTTCGGTTTTAGAGCAGTATTTTTTATTGTATCCGGTCTTTTGTTTTTGACTGCACTATTTTTTATAATTTTTGTTCAAGAAATAAATAAAGTTGATAAAAATTCCGAGAAAGATTCTTTAACGGATAATTTAAAATTTGTTTTTAGAGATAAAGACTTTTTAAATATTTCTATTATGGTCTTTCTTGCTGCTTTTGGTTTCGCATTGGTTCGACCAATTTTTGTACTTTATTTTGAAAGTTTTTCTGTTAAAAGTATATACTTTGCAACCATTGCAGGAAGCGTTTACGCTACTA
>DAINPX010000402.1:0-3086 GCA_036743235.1 Melioribacteraceae bacterium | reverse complement strand
TGTATAAATTAATAAAAGCTCATCCCTCTGTTAAAAAGATCTATGCTGAAAAGTTAATTAACGGTAAAATTATTACAAACGAAAATGCAAAAGAAATTGATTCGGTTTTTATTGATAGACTTGAAAAATCACTAGTATTAACTAAACAAACCTCAAATAAATTTGTTGTTGATAGACCGTTGGCAATTGACCCAAATTTAATTAAATCATTTCCATATCCTAAACATACCGCCGTTAATTTTGCAAGACTTTCCGAAATAGTAAAAGTTATAACCGCTTTACCACATAATTTTACAATAAATCCAAAATTAAAAAAGCACATTGATAAAATGAAAGAATTTTTGACAGGTAGAAGTTTTATCGACTGGGCATTTGCAGAATCCTTGGCATTTGCTACTTTATTACAAGAAGGATTTTCAGTAAGATTAAGCGGACAAGATAGTGCAAGAGGTACATTTTCGCAAAGGCATTTAATTTTAACCGATTATAATACGGGAGAAGAAATATTACTACATAAAAATCTTGCAACATCAGGAAACACCATTGAAGCTTTGGATAGTTTATTATCTGAAAATGCCGTACTTGGTTTTGAATACGGGTATAGTGTTGCCGACCCATTATCGTTAGTTTTATGGGAAGCTCAATTTGGCGATTTTGCCAATGGGGCACAAGTTATTATAGATAATTTTATTTCCAGCTCGTTAATAAAGTGGGATTTACCGACTAATTTAGTTTTACTATTACCTCACGGACAGGAAGGTCAAGGACCCGAACATAGCAGTGCAAGAATTGAGCGTTTTTTAATTCTTTGTGCAAATAATAACATGACTGTTGTTAACCCAACAACACCGGCTCAATATTTTCATATTTTAAGAAAACAAATATTAGGAAAAGAAGAAAAGCCATTAATTGTTTTTACACCCAAAAGTTTATTACGGCTTCCTGCTGCCAGAAGCATAACAAAGGATTTTACCGAAAGTGAATTTTTAAAAGTTATTGACGATAAAAATATAACCGATAATAATGTTGAAAAAGTAATTATAACAAGCGGAAAAGTATATTACGATTTAATTAAACACCAAGAAACCGAAAACAAATTTAATTTGGCAATAATAAGATTGGAACAATACTATCCATTCCCCGAAAACGAATTAGTTGATATATTAAAAAAATATAATAATGCTAAAAAAATTATTTGGGTACAAGAAGAACCTCAAAATATGGGGGCATGGAGTTTTGTATCCCCAAGATTAACGGAACTATTAAATAACAATCAAAAGCTAATTTATATTGGAAGGAACGAAAGCCCAAGCCCTGCTAGCGGCAGCTCGAAACATTTTCTTTTTACACAAGATAAATTAGTAACAGAAGCTTTTGCTATTTAAATATTGTACTATTAATTTCGGAATACTGAAAGACTAAAAAAAATTCTCCCTCTCATCATATAAGCGAGAGGGAGAAAAAGTGAGTAAGTTTTTTTAGATTGAATAAATATCTTTTTGTACAACTAAAAAAATACTATTTTATAACAATTATAGTTAAATTCTCCAGCGTGTACCAAAAGCTAAAGATATTTTTGTAGCATCGTTTGCCTGCATTAAGTTTCCAAAATTATAGGCAGCAAAACTAAATTCAAACGTATTAGTATCTATACCCGTTCCAAAAGACCAAGCCGGTTTTTTATCTTTTCCACCAAACGAAAAACCGGTACGTATTGGGAATATTTTCCATGGTCTCCATTCAAAACCTAACGACCAGCGAGCCACTTTACTATTACGGGCAACATCATTAAATCCTTGGTTATAATCCAAGGCAATTAATAAAGTCCCCGGAAATGATTTAATGAACGGAGCTTTATCTAACTGATAAGTTACACCTAAGTGTAAAGCTGTCGGTAAATCCGTTTTATAACTTTCTGCACTTTTACCGTTAGCTGTTAATAAATCAGCCAAACTGTCTCGTACACTTTCATCTGTAATATCAGTAACAATCATAGCTTTATTTGATGAATATTCGGCAACATTCTTATCCCAAGTAACACTTCCTATACCTGTTACAGATAAACCAAACGATAACACATCATCTAATTGAGCAGCAAAACCAAAATCCAATCCAAATCCGCTTCCTGCAGGCTTAGGAAATGCACCAATATTACTTTCCACATCAATACTATCAAAGTCATATTCTACACCAAAATCCGGTGAAAAAGCAGTATATATTAAATTATCGCCTACTGCCTCAATTTCGCCATTAACTTTGGTTTCAAAAGTAGTTCTAATTCTCTCGGATTTTATCATCGAAAATCCTGATATGAAATTAAGTGAAATACCGGCAGAAACCTTTTTGAAAATTGTTTGTGGAATTTCAGGTATTTGACGAGCATAACTTAAAGAATAGGTACGTAAGTATTGAAAATCGATACTTGCATCACTAAAATTATAATAACTGCCCAATGGATTTCCTTCTAAAGCAAAGTCGGAAAGCTGAGCAGGTAAATGAGCATAAAAGCCTGAATTATCGCTCATTTTAAATGCAATTGTACCTATTTGAGGTTTTAAATATATTGCGAAGCTTAAATAATCTATCGAAAAATCGGCTAATAATGTGCCTCCATCTGCAAATAATTTTTTAAGACGTGTTTTATCGTCATCCGTTAAATGCCTTGCAACGGTTTTTCCGTTTTGTTCAACTCCGCCAAAAAAGTAATTATATTCGCTAATAGAAATAAAATCCGTTCCTACTAACAATGTCATACTTGGTAACGGTAAAACGGTATTAAATTCTACTGCATCGTTATTATTGTTAAAAGCTAAATTTGCCGGATTATGCCCTATTGCATATATTCCTCTCGATCCCGCTGTATAAGTATTACCCATACCGGCAGAAACAGGGTCAAGTATTCCATAGGCACCGCCTTGACCAAAAACCGAGGAACCTAATAATAAAAATAGAACCGCATATATTTTATATAAATTTTTCATTTTTGTCTCCCCTTTAGTTCTCTGTATCAACTCTGTAATTAACCGAACCATAGAGCTTATATCTTACAAAATCTTTTGCTCTAACTTTTACAAAACTACCCCAGT
>DAINPX010000401.1:0-3094 GCA_036743235.1 Melioribacteraceae bacterium | reverse complement strand
TACATTATGATCTTCAGGTTCATTTTGGGGTATCCCGTTTACCGAAACCGAAATTCTTCTCTGGTCAAATCCTCTTATGTTAAGGTAATTATATCCTATTCCGTTTCCGCTTTCAGAATAGAAGACTGCTGATGGTAAATTACTAATTAATTCAGGTATATCTTGAACAGTATATTTATCGGTGATGTCAGATTTATCCAAAATCGAATATGTGAACATTCGTTCTTTTTTATTTACCGAAATTCCCTCAATTAGTACAGTCTGGCTGTTAATTATCTGCTGTTTTAATGCTATTTTAAGATTTTCAAAATTATTGATACTATCAACATATATAGTTTTAGTTTCATAACCAACAAAAGAAATAATTAAAATTTTATTCTTAAAATTTCCTTTTAAGATAAATTCTCCATTAATATCGGTTGTAGTACCAATACTGGAATCATCAACGTAAATATTAGCATCTTTAATTGGTGATTTTGTTGTAAAATTATAAACAGTACCACTTAATTTAATTTCTTCTCCAAAAAGTAGTCCGTTTAATAATAATAGAATAAATAAGATTTTTTTCATATTATAACTCCTATAAAAAAAAAGCCGTTTACGGAAAACGGCAACTTATTCATTCCTGATCGTTTTCCTACGCCGGTATTACCCGGATCAGGTTAAAGGGTATGTTCTCAGCAAACTCCTTATGGTATAGGAGAGAGCACCCCTAACGGCTTATATTAAAATTATTTGTTTATTAATTTGGTATTTGTAATTTTTGTCCTATTGATACTTTTTCATTTTTTAAGTTATTTGCCGATTTAAGTTGGTTAACAGAAACAGAATACTTTTCGGCAATTTTCCAGAGGGATTCTCCATTTTTGACCACGTGAATACTGCTATTTTTAGTATTCTTTTTGGTTTTTGATTTTGAACTATCACTTTTAACTGTTCCACCGGAAACAACAATTTCTTGACCAACCGAAATTTTAGAGCCCGTTAAATTATTCCAGTTTTGCAAATCAGAAATTGAAACATTGAATTTATTTGCAATCTTACCTAATGAATCACCTTTTTTAACAATGTATGATGAGGTTGAGTTTGATGATTTTTCAGTTAGTTTTTCATTAACTTTTTTATTTGGTAATAAGGTTAAAGTTTCACCGGCAGTAATTTTATCTCCTTTAATATCATTCCACTTTCTCAAATCATCTGTCGAAACATTGTAACTTTTTGCAATTTCTTCAATAGTATCACCTTTCTTTATTAAATATGAAGAAGAAGTGTTGATATTCTTTTTTGAATTATTATCGCCCAAAGATGTAACGGCATCGGTATTTTTAATATTTATAATCTGTCCCGCAGCTATTTTATTACTTCTTAAATTATTCCAACTTCTAATTTGCGCAATAGTAACATCAAATTTTTCTGCTATAGTACTTAAACTTTCACCTCTTTTAACTTTATATTTTGTTGTCGTTTGCGAAACCTTCATGTTTCTATTTACTTCTTCATCACCGGAATTTCCTAAATAAATTTTAAGATTATTACCAACAATAAGCCTTTCTTTCTTTAATGAATTCCATTTTTTTAATTGAGAAATTTTCACATTATACTTATCAGCTATTCCGGCTAATGTTTCTCCGCTCCTAATTTTATGTCTAACCCAATTTCCATTTTGAACTAAATTTTCAGAAATTTTACCTGCTTTTAGCGAATCTAACTTGGCATAGTGTTCTTTTTTATCAGCAGGAACAAATATTTTTAAAACTTGACCAATTTTAATACTTGTTGTGTAAGAAATATTATTCCAGTTACGCAAATCGGCAATTCTTACCTGAAATAATTGTGCAATATCTGTTAAGGCATCATCTTTTTTAACTGTATAAGTTACCTGTTCTTTACCTTCTGGGATTATTAATGAATCACCGGAATTCATTTTGCTATATATGGCGAAATAATCAGTACTGTCAATATTATCTATCTTAACTTCGTAAGGGGCAACTTTTATAGAAGAAGTAAATATTTCATCTTCTGCCGGCATATTATCTGTATTAACTACCAAATCATTTTCGGTAATTGTTTGAATCGGAATTTTTAGACTTACACCGGGATACAGCTTGGTTTTTGTAGAAACATTATTCAACTTTGCAAGTCTATTTTTATTTACATTATATTTTGCTGAAATCGAGTTTAATGTCTCCCCTTTTTTTACTTCATGTAAAACAAAATTACGCTTAAGATCTTCAGGTATATTTTGTAAGTTAGCAGTAAATGATTCATAAGATTTTGCCGGAATTTTTAGTAAATACCCTCCCGGAATACCCGGAGGTGTACAGTTTTGTGTTAATTCAGGATTTAATTCTCTCAAACTTTCAACACTTAATCCGGCACATTTTGAAAGTATAGCTATATCAATAGCATCTGATATCGGATGCGTTTTATAATCAATCGGATTTTCGTATAACACATCAGTAAACCCATACATTTCCGGTCTGCTGGCAATTAAAGTAACTGCAATGTATTGAGGCACATAATTTCTGGTTTCTTTTGGTAAATGAGGCATAATTGTCCAAAAATCAGTAGCTCCGGTACGGTTAATGGCACGAGTAACGTTTCCTTCTCCACAATTATATGCAGCTAATGCCAAATACCAGTCACCTAAACTATAATATAAATCTCGCAAATGTTGAGCGGCAGCCCGAGTAGCTTTCTCCGGATCCATTCTTTCGTCATAATAAAAAGTAACATCAAGTCCGTATCTTTCACCCGTCTCCTTAATAAACTGCCATAGCCCAACAGCTTTTGCCCATGATCGAGCAGTTGGATTTAAGCCACTTTCTACCATACTTAAAAATAGTAATTGCTGAGGAACTTTTTCTTCTTGAAATATCCTAGCCATCATGGGAAAATACTTACCGGAACGACTTAACCATCTATTTATATGTTTTCTACCATTACCTGTAAAATACTCAATATATTTTTCAACATAAGGATTTATCTGTAATCCAAATTCACCTACTATAATAGTATTTGATACTTTTGTCTCGGTTTCCAAATACATATTATCTGCCAAATCTGGTAATTTTTTGCTTAACCACTCTTCAAG
>DAINPX010000400.1:0-3105 GCA_036743235.1 Melioribacteraceae bacterium | reverse complement strand
AAAACGCCGGGGTGGCGGAATAGGTAGACGCACAGGACTTAAAATCCTGTGGGTGGTCACACCCGTGCCGGTTCGAGTCCGGCCCTCGGTACTTACAAAATAAAAGAGCTTCTTAGAACCTCGGGTTCTTAGCTCAGCTGGTTAGAGCGTCTGTTTGACGTACAGAAGGCCAGAGGTTCGAATCCTCTAGAACCCACATCAATCGGAGTTAGCTCCGTTTTTTTTTATATATAGGTTATTATGGAAAAAATTAAAGTAAAATTTCCCGACAATACCGTAAAAGAATTTGATTGTGGGATTACTGCATTTGATATTTCAAAATCGATATCATCACGTTTAGCCGATGAGGCACTTGTAGCTAAAGTTAACGGAAAAGTTGTTGACTTAAACTCCCCAATTAATTCTGATTGCGATTTACAAATTTTAACTTTCGATAGCCCCGAAGGTAAAGAAACATATTGGCATTCCAGTTCACATTTAATGGCACATGCTATAACCCAGTTATACCCCGAAGCAAAATTTGGTGTAGGTCCTGCAATTGAGACAGGTTTTTATTACGATATTGATATAAATACTCGTTTAACAGAAGAAGACCTTGTTAAAATTGAAAACAAAATGGCTGAACTATCTAAAGAAGATAAACCGTTTTGTAGAAAAGAACTTTCTAAAGAAGAGGCACGTAAATTATTTGAAGCTAAAGAGGATGAGTATAAACTTGAATTAATTGACGGTTTAGACGAAGAAACTACGGCAATTAGTATTTATGAAGAAGGTGACTTTACAGACTTGTGTCGTGGACCTCATTTACCGGGTGCCGGAAAAATCAAATTTTTTAAACTTTTAAGTGTTTCGGGTAGTTACTGGAGAGGTGACGAAAAAAATAAACGCATGCAGCGAATTTATGGAGTATCGTTTCCAAAGAAAAAGATGTTAGATGATTATTTAATGTTTTTGGAAGAAGCAAAAAAACGCGACCATAGGAAGTTAGGCAAACAATTAGACTTATTTAGCATTCATGATGAAGCCGGAGCCGGTTTAGTTTATTGGCATCCAAAAGGTGCACGTATCCGACATGAAATAGAAAAGTTTTGGAAAGAAGCACATTTTGAAAACGGCTATGATATAGTTTACTCACCTCATGTAGGTAAAAGTTGGTTATGGGAAACCAGCGGACATCTTGTAAATTATAAAGATAATATGTATGCTCCTATAACTATAGATGAGCAAGATTATTATATTAAGCCGATGAACTGCCCATTCCATATTTTAATGTATCAGACCGAATTACGTTCATATAGGGATTTACCTTTACGATGGGCTGAATTGGGAACAGTTTATCGCTATGAAAAAAGCGGTGTATTGCACGGATTATTGCGTGTAAGAGGATTTACTCAAGATGATGCACATATATTTTGCGCTCAAGAGCAAATTGAAGACGAAATTATTGAAGTAATTCGTTTTTCTTTATACATGTGGCGTTCGTTTGGTTTTGAAAATTTGAAGTTTTATGTAGCTACAAGACCGGAAAAAGCAGTTGGTGAAGATTATTTATGGGATAAAGCCACAAACTCGCTAATAAATGCATTAAAACGAGAAAATTTAGACTACGAATTAGATGAAGGGGGCGGTGCGTTTTACGGTCCTAAAATAGATATTAAAATTAAAGATGCAATTAATCGTGAATGGCAGATGAGTACCATACAATTTGATTTTAACTTGCCTGAACGATTTAACATGCATTATATAGGCGAAGATGGTAAAGAACATCGTCCGTTTATGGTTCACAGAGCCTTATTGGGTTCGTTAGAACGCTTTTTTGGAGTATTGTTAGAACATCACGGCGGATCGTTCCCATTGTGGTTGGCACCTGTTCAAGTTGCTGTAGTTCCAATTTCTCAAAACTTTTTTGGATACGCCGAAGAAATAGAAAAAGAGCTTAAAAAACAAGGAATTAGAGTAACTTTAGATAGAAGAAACGAAAAAATTGGTTATAAAATACGTGATTGGGAAACCAATAAAGTGCCTTATATGTTAATTTTGGGTGAAAAAGAACAAACCCAAGGTTTAGTTTCGGTTCGAAAACATAAAGAAGGCGATAAAGGAAGCGTAAAATTAAACGATTTAATAGAAGAATTAAAGAATAAAATAGAGAACAAATTAAATAACAATTAGTGAGGTAGTACATTAGCCAACAATACCGAGTAAATAACGATATTAAAACCCCGCAAGTACGTTTAATAGATTTTGACGGAACGCAAGTTGGGGTAGTTACAATTCGCGAAGCATTAGAAAAAGCTGAAGCAAGACAGCTTGATTTGGTAGAAATAGCTCCGCAAGCTCAACCGCCGGTTTGCAAAATAATAGATTTTGGAAAATTTACATACGAGCTGCAAAAAAAAGAAAAGATGCAAAAAAAGAAGCAGCACGTAACGGTGTTAAAAGAGATAAGGCTACATCCTAATACCGATACACATGATTTTAAATTTAAAGCTCGTCACGCCATAGGATTTTTGGAAGACGGTGATAAAGTAAAAGTATCAGTTGTGTTTAAAGGAAGAGAACTTGCTTATACACAACATGGCGAAGAATTATTAAAAGAATTTATTATAGAAGTACAAGATTACGGAAAAGTGGAGCAAGAAATCAAATTTGAAGGTAGAACCATGCATATGATTTTAGCCCCGCAAAAAATAAAAAAGAAAAAATAGAGGTACAGTAAATGCCAAAAATGAAAAGCAACAGAGGAGCTGCAAAAACTTTTAAGTTGACCGGTTCCGGTAAAGTAAAAAGGCACAAAGCTTATTGTGCTCACATACTTACTAAAAAGACTACGAAAAGAAAAAGAAACTTACGTAAGTCAACTTTAGTTAGCGATGCAGATGCTCGCAGAGTAAAAATAATGATTCAATAACCTTTTAAGGAAAAACAAAATGCCTAGATCAAAAAACAAAGTGGCTTCTAAACAAAGAAGAAAAAAGCTACTTAATATGGCGAAGGGCTATTGGGGCGCCCGTAGCAACGTACTTACAGTTGCCAAGCACCATGTAGATAAAGCATTACAACATGCTTACAGAGATAGAAAAACCAAAAAACGTATTTACAGAC
>DAINPX010000399.1:0-3129 GCA_036743235.1 Melioribacteraceae bacterium | reverse complement strand
ATACTGAGAATATTTATGGATTCATTAAGGGAAATAAAAGACAAATTTATTAAAAGCAACCAAACGGTTGTATGGCTTCATGAAAAAACAGGTATTACCGAACATCATTTACGCTATCTATTAAGCGATTATTGTAAAGCAATTGATGTTGACGATTATTGTAAGATAATGGCGGTATTAAACCAGGTATCCCCTTACAATTGCGAAACCGTAACCGGTAGCACCCTGCAGCTTATAAGCAATATAACCGAATCAATTAATTTACTTTCCGGTCAAGTTAAAATGGCAACAGCCGATAACACAATAACCGAACAAGAAAAACTAATTATAACAGTTACTTTAGACCACATGTATGACACAATATCCCAATCAATAGCCAATTTCAAAAAATCACTTAAAGGAGAATAAAAAATGGCAATTAAAACTAAACAGGTAATTAAACCAAAAATGGACGAATACACCGAGTTCCTTTGGGCTTGCTTGGATAACGACCGAATAACCGGTTTTTCAATGCACAGCTACAAAACAATTAAGGTAGAAATGCCAAACTATTTAACCACTTACAATTTATTAATGCAAATGTACTCATTTATTGAAGATATGAAACTTATTAACTCACTAAGCTACGCCATAGAAGATATATCTATAAAGGATTTTAACACCAATTCGCCAACAATTTTAATAGACTTTAAGAGGCTTACAAATGGCAACTAAAATTAAAATGGTTACTAATGAAGAGATATTGCAAAAATTAACCGAACTAACCTCTTTACTTTCTGTAAATGATCAGCCGATGAAAGCAAGCGAGGCAGCTAAATTTTTAGGCATTAATCCCGTTACTTTACGCCGATACGTACAACAAGGCATTATTCCAAGTTACAAACTTGAAGGGTACAGATTATTCTTAAAAAGCGAACTTATTAACTGGGTGCGTGGAGGCAGCAAATGTTAACAGCACTTTTTTATATAATTTTTGGCATTGTTACGGGCTTTTTTGTCGGTTACATATTTAAAAATAAACGCATGGCTGAAGAGCTTTATCATTACAAAACTAACTACTACAGAGAACTTAATATTAACCGCACGAGGCAAAAATGAGAACCGCTTACGTAACAACTTTAACCGAATATGGGCAAACCTATATTAACATCTTAAAAGACGGTAAAAAGTATTATTACAAGCTTAAAACCGAAAACACTTTATTAATTCTTCTTTACATGGTTTTTGCGGTACTGTTAATAGGGCTAAAGAAATGACAAAAGATGAAATTAACCAAAAACGAATATTAGGCAATAAAATATTAAAAGCCGTTTACCAACATGGTAAATTAAATGTAGAGCAAATTGCAGGTAATATTAACCTACACCCTAACGATATTATTAACGAGCTTGACCGCTTAGATGACGCAAATTTATTAAAGCCTATTTACACATCAATAAAAGGTATTCCTAATTACGTGCTTACAAATAAAGGTACACAAACAGTTCATAAACATTTAACCGGAGTATTATATGTATAAAATAATTGAATTAAAAATTAATAACGTCAAAAACGTTAAAGCAATTGACATAACCCCTAACGATGTAAACGTTATTGCAGGTAAAAACGGTGCGGGCAAATCATCAGTATTAGACGCTATTGCTTGGGGTATAGCAGGCAAAAAAGGATTGGAAGACACTCCTTTATTAATCCGTAACGGTGAAAATAAAGCCTCTGTTCAAATAGTTCTGGATGACATTATTATAAGACGAACCGCCACCGAATCAGGCGAAAGACTTGAAGTATTGGATAAAGACGGTAATAAACAGGCTGCACCTCAAAAAATACTCGATAAACTTTTTACTACAATTTCGTTTGACCCTATTAAATTTAAAGATATGAAACCAAGTGAACAAATCAAAATTTTGTTCGACTCCGTTTCTCCCGATGTTACTTTTGAAGAACTCGAAAGTATGAAAAAATCATATTACGATGAAAGAACATCCCTTAATAGAGACGTTAAAAAGTTTGAGCTTGCTATTGGAGATACAGTTTATACCGAAGATGAATTAAACATGCCTATCCCTTCTGCCGGTGATTTAATAGCCAGAATAAGCGAATCGCAAGAAATAGCCCGTCAAAATGCAGAAATAGAAAATAAATATCGCATTGTTGCCGATAAATACAAATCCGTAAAAGCTCAAATAGAAGCTCTGCAAATACAACTTGAAGAACTAAAAACGGAAGGGCGAAAACTAAAAGAACAATGTGAAAGTTTACCGAACCCCGAACCAATTGAACCTTTAAAAGAAGATTTAAGCAAAATTGAACAACTTCAAAATACTTACCGTAAAATTCAAGATTATAAAAATAACATCGCTAATCTTGAAACCGCAAAAAAAGAGAGTGCCAACTGTACATCAAAAATAAACGAGATTGAACAGAAAAAATTAAGTATTCTTGAAGCTGCAAAGCTCCCTATTAAAGGGCTTACTTTTGGAGATGAAGGTTTATATTACAAAGGCGTCCCCTTTACCCAATGTTGCACCAGCGATAAATTAATGATTTCAACGGTTATTAGCTGCGTTCTTAACCCTAAATTAAACGTTATCCTTATACGTGACGGATCATTATTGGATGATGATAATTTTAATCAGATACAAAAGATTGCCAAATATTATGACGTGCAAGTTTGGATTGAAAAAGTAGTTAACGATTTAACCGGTACGGAAGGTATTGTAATTGAAAACGGAGAGGTGAAAAATGTTTGATTTTGAAAAAGATTTTGATTTAGAAGTTGTTGAAACCCCTAAACCTAACCGGGTTGATAAACCTAAACCTCTTCCTAAAAAAGAAGAACAGTTTGAATTGGTTAAACCCGAAGAGCCGAAAACAGCCGAACAAATAGATTGGTTCGATCAACATTATTATAAAGTTGGCGAAGACTTTTACCCAAGCGTAACAACTATTTTACAGGCAGCACCATTTAAACAACAAGCTCTTGCTTACTGGCGTGGTGATATAGGAAACAATGAAGCGGATAAACAATTTTATCAAGCCGGTGAACGTGGCACCTTTATTCATAACTGCATGACTAAAATGCTTAACGGCAATAGAATTTACTTTAAATTTGTTCCGGAAGGTGAAAAC
>DAINPX010000398.1:0-3139 GCA_036743235.1 Melioribacteraceae bacterium | reverse complement strand
TAGTTATTTGCAAATTACCTAAATATTTAATTTAAGTCAAGGGAATATTAATTTTGTTTAGAACAAAGTTTTACAGGAGAAAAGAAAGAAAAGCAGGAGAAACCCCTCTTAAGTCTGAGGTCGGCTTCCTGCCCTTCGGTTTTATTCCTGCAATTCTTGGTTCAGAAAAACTTAAAAAGTGGCAGTGGGTAATTGCAAAAACCCCTTCCTAAACCGAAAAATTGTTTTTTATTTCAGAATTAACAATTCAAAACTTTGAATTGATTATTATTTAAAATATTATTTAAAATAAAAACGGTGCAGATTGGCGCGTCTGCACCGCTAACTAAGCAGGAGCGTTACCATGAATACTAAACGTATTCTATTGTAACTAATTTACCGTCTTCTTTCAATCTATTTATTAAAAGGGGAACGATCTTTTTTCTTTTTAGAATGCCGTGTTGTTGAAACGTTATATCTTCGTTTGCGGGGTTTTCTACTACACCCAATACAAAATGAACTTTATCTGCAACGCTTAACAATGAATATAAATCCGTTACGGGACTATTTTTTTCAAATGTATCCGGGTCGGCATCCCAAATGTTATATACTTGATTTAAAGTTACCGCACCTTCTGTAACTAAATCCAAATCTTCAATGTAATAATTTAAAGGAGCTATATTACTTGTAAAATTTTCTTCAACTTCTAATTTTTTACCTAAAGTTCGTGCAACAATTTTACCCGTTGTTGCTCCGCAAACAATTTTTAATCCGTCCAAATTCATAAACCTACTAACTACTTCGGCATCTAAATCTTTACTTTTGGGGGGACCGGTAAAAATATTTACTATTTTTCCTTTTCTGCCTTTAGCAACTATTACGGTACAGTCATCCTCGGGTCTAAATTTCCAAAGTTCGTTTGCTTTTATTTCTAACTTTTCCGGCAATTCTTTATAAGCATAACCGTGTAAAAGCAACGAGTTAACATAAGTATTTACGTTTTCTATCCCCCACCCTTTTTCTATGCCTTTTCCAAGTCCGGCTTGTGTAATTCCATCCGTAACCAACATTATCGATTCGTTCGCTTTTATGTAACAATTAGATTCACCGATAATGCTATTATCAACAGTAAATATTCTTTGCTGCAATACTGTAGAAAACCTTCCGCTAATAAATAATGGGGGAGGCATCTCATAAGATAAAATGCTTGCAACACCGTCATTTAATATTCGGGCAACAGAAAATACGGCATAAGGTAAGTCCTTGTTTCTTGCATCTTCCATTGTTTTAACTAACGAAACAAATGCATTACGCAAAGAAACACCGTTGTTTAATAACTCTTTTAACCTATTTGCAGCCATAGTTGCCGCCAAATTTGCCTTAATTCCGCTACCTAAACCATCACATAAAATAATAGTTGTGGATATTTCATCTCGCTCGGCCAAATAATAATCGCCGCATACCAAATTTTTACGTTTGGCTGTTTGAAAACCTATTACTTCGACGTGTAAATATCCCATAACCAATTACTGTTTTTTTTATCTTTATTCTGTTCGTCTTTAGCTAATCGTAAAAGGTTTTCTACCAATATTTCACCTTTTGCCGTGTTCTCACCTAATATTTTTGCCAATTTTTGAGCCATTTCAATTTGGTGATGTAATAATTCTTGTGCCTGTTGTACAGTTTCGTTTCTTAAAGAATTTAACTGTTCTTTGTCTGCCAAATTTTTTGTAATATCTACAAATATACCGACCAATTGATTTTCGGTTTTTAATTTATATAATTTTTGATGACAAACAATATTATACTTTTCATGATTTACGGTACGTTCAATAATATCTTCTTCGCCTGCTTTTAATTCTTCAAAGTGAACAGGATCCATTAAAACACTAATTTTTTTACTAAGAACAGAATTATTACAATAAAAGAATCTTTTAAATGCCGGATTCATATTTACTATGTTTAATTCCTTATCTAATATTACTATTCCGTTAGGTGACGATTCAATTATTTTATCACCTCTTTGTTCGGCAATTCTTCTCATATAAGGAATGCACATTTCAATTTCCGCAATTCCTTCTATCACCGCAATCGCTTTTTCTCTACAAGTATTATATCCGCAAGCACCGCAGTTTAATTCATCTTCAGGATTATATTTGCCTGTTTTTTCTAAGACTTCTTTAATTTGCTCGTCACTTATTTCTTTTTTTGGGTTTACCGTATATCGGCTAAACTTTGTACCTAAATCGCTTTTTATCTCGTAATTTGTTACTGTTTTAGGCAAAAACGGATCTTTTGTTTGTGCATATTTTATAACTCTATGCTGGCGTTCAAAAAAGTTTACTTCGTTTTTAATACCAGCTCCGTTAATACAACCCATATTACAAAACAACGAATCTATTACAACATGTTTATCGGGTGTTAAATAACT
Organism: Melioribacteraceae bacterium; assembly: GCA_036743235.1. GTDB lineage: Bacteria > Bacteroidota > Ignavibacteria > Ignavibacteriales > Melioribacteraceae > JAEXOD01. Next base: position 729 of record DAINPX010000398.1, on the reverse strand, counting down.
TAATGCTTGTTTAATACTTTCATAACCGGTATTGGTAATATTTGCAATTGATGTAGGATCGGTCGGAATATTTGCAATTTTTCCAAATCCTCCGGAAAGAGCGAATAACTTTGCTTCGTCATCGCACGGTTCGTCAAACCAACTTTCTTCAAATTTTCTTAAGTCAATTTCTTTTTCTTCAAACCAATCTTTTAGTTCGTCAAAAGTTAAAACTGCATCTACATAACCTTCGTATAAATCTCTTTGCGATTCATCTTTTTTTGCTATACATGGACCAATAAAAACTACTTTGCAATCATACCCGTGTTTTTCTTTTAAGTATCTTGCATGTGCAATCATTGGTGATTTTACCGGAAGTAAAAAACTGCTTAAATACGGATAATATTTTTCTACTAAATTTACAACAACAGGGCAAAAAGAAATAATATGAGGTCTATTTTCATATTTTTTTATATATTTTTCGGCTTCTTTGCTTACTAAATATGCACCAATTGCCGTTTCGGAAATAAAAGAGAATCCCAAACTGCGTAAGGCAGATGGGACTCTACTAACAACACTATCATCAAAAAAAGCCGGAAAAGAAGGAGCTAAACTTAGCAGTACTTTTTGACCGCTTTCAAGATATTCTTTTGCCAAAATAATATCTTTACGATATTGTTTAGCTCCTTGCGGACACTCGGTAATACATGTTCCGCATAAAATACATCTATCAACATCAACCGAAGCTTG
>DAINPX010000397.1:0-3156 GCA_036743235.1 Melioribacteraceae bacterium | reverse complement strand
AAGTTGTTAATTAATGCGGACGAAACAAATAATAAAATTAATCCTTCCATATTAAGCCTCCGTCTCGTTTACAAATTGTTTTGCAGTAATATATTTATTATATATTGCCTTCCTTTCATTTTCTTTTTTCTTTTCCATGTAAGCATTAGATAAGCCCATTAACAAACCATAAGTAATAAATGCACCTGCCGGTAAAATCATAATTAACCAAGGGGTAAAACCTTCGGGCAAAACGGCAACTCCTAAAATTGTTCTATTACCTAATACTTCTCTAATACTTCCGATAACAAATAACGCTCCTAAAAATCCGCTTCCCATTCCTAAAGCATCTAAAATACTACTAAATACACCGTTTTTTGAGGCAAAAGCTTCTGCTCTTCCTAATATTATACAGTTAACTACAATTAGCGGAATGTAAGGTCCTAAACTTTTGCTCATTGCGGGAAACTGGGCTTTCATAACTAAGTCAACAATAGTAACAAAACCCGCAACAATAACAATATATGCGGCAATACGTACTTGATTAGGAATAAGTTTTCTAATCATCGAAATGATCATTGATGAAAATACAAGCACAAAAGTAGTAGCAAGAGCCATTGCTATACCATTCATAGCAGAAACAGTTACGGCTAAAGTTGGGCAAGTTCCTAAAATTTGTTTAAAGGTTGGGTTTTGATCCCACAATCCTTTTGTATATTCTTTTAATAAGCTAACTTTTTTCATTTTTCGCCTCCGGCATTAACAGTTTCGGAAAGTTTTTTAATACCGTCATTTAAAATTGCAACAACCGCTTTTGAAGAAATAGTGGCACCGGTAATAGTTTGTATCTGATTATCTTTTTCCGGTTTGGCACCTTTTACCCATTCAATTAAAGGTTGGGTAACCAATTTTAAAAATTGTGCTCTAAAATCATCATCAACAATTTTGGCACCAAGTCCCGGAGTTTCCGATTGCTCCAAAATCTCTAACCCTGTTAATTCTTTTAAATCATTTTTGATACCGAACATTAAACGAATTTTACCTTGAAAACCGTTTCCTTCATAAGGCATTGCATAACCTAAAACATTTCCCGAATCGTCAAAAACTTTATATACTTCAAAATTTGCTTCGTTAACTTTTTCAAATTTTTTAGTATCGGGTTGAACTTTATAAATAGCTTCTTCGGTATCTCTTTTTTTATTAATTTCTATTTTGGGGGCAGCCCAGCCTGCTATATACGAAAGCAAAGCACCTACAAGCGAACCAATAATAGTTAAAGTTGCAATCATATGAACTGTCTGTTTCATTTTGCCTCCCCAAATACACGTGGTCTGGTATATCTATTAATTAAAGGAACAAATGCATTCATAAATAAAATAGCATACATCATTCCTTCCGGTAAACCGCCAAATACTCTAATTACCACAACAACAATCGAAATTCCAATTCCGTATATCCACATCCCTTTTCCGGTTATAGGTGAAGTTACCCAGTCGGTAGCCATAAAAAATGTACCGAACATAAATCCCCCGGCTAACATATGAAAAAGAGGATTAGGGTATTTTGTAGGGTCTAAGGCAAAAATCAATCCGCCAAAAATTAACATACTTAAAAACATTGCAACAGGTACTCGGTAATTAACTACACCAACGGCTATTAAAAAAAGCCCGCCAAGTAAAATTGCAATTGCCGAAGTTTCACCAATCGACCCTCCTATATTACCCAAAAACATATTAAAAAAGTCTGTAGTTTTATGGTCAAATTTAAAGAACGCAAGCGGTGTTGCAGAAGTAACAGTATCAACTGCAAAATTATTTTTTGTCCATGTTGTTGTCATTTGAACCGGAAATGCAGCTTGTAAAAATGCACGCCCTATTAATGCAGGGTTAAAGATATTATAACCTAAACCGCCAAATATTTCTTTACCTATTGCAACGGCAAATATTGCACCTAATGCAGTAGATGAAAGAGAAAAATTTGGAGGTAAAATTAAGCCAAGTAATAAACCTGTAATAACCGCACTTCCGTCCATTAAGGTCGGTTTGCGTTTTCTAATCAATTTAATTGCGTATTCCGTTCCCAAACAAAATATTACGCTTACTCCTATAATAAGTAATTGATATAATCCGAAATATACAATTCCCGAAATTAACGAAGGCATCAATGCAATTACAACCAACCACATAGCTTGTTTTGTATTCCATCTGCTATGTACATGGGGGCTGCTTGTTAAATCGAGTTTATAAGTCGGATTTTCTGTTAATGTTTCTGTATTTGCTGACATATTTACTCTATAATTAAACTTAAATTAGTTAATTAAAATTATACTGTTTTTCTATCTCGTTGTAATTTTAATACTCTTTGTTTTCCTAATCTAATCCACTGAACCAAAGGAATATTTGCAGGACAAGTATAAGTACATGTACCGCATTCCATACAAACTGTAATTCCTAAATTTTCGGCTTCTTCCAATTTATCTAATTGCGAAAGTTTTGCCAAGCGAGTCGGTTCCAATCCCAAAGGACAAACACCAACACACATTCCGCAACGTAAACAAGGGGTTTCTTCGTGGTTATTTACTTCTTCTTCGGTTAAAACCAAAATGCCTGAGGTTGCTTTCATAATAGGAGCGTTAAAATCGTACTGAGCAACTCCCATCATTGGACCACCTACAACAACTTTACTTGCATTTTCTTTTACGCCTCCACAATATTCCAGAACATCTGCCAAGGTTGTTCCAACAGGTACTAAAAGGTTTTTCGGTTCTTTAACACCCAAGCCACTAACTGTTAAAGAAGCTATGGTTAAAGGTTCTCCTTTCACTACAGCATCGTAAACGGCAACAGAAGTGGAAATATTTTGAATAACAACACCAACATCCATAGGTAATTTACCCGGAGGTACTTCTTTGCCTGTAACGGCTTTTATTAACATTTTTTCGGCACCTTGAGGATATTTGGTTTTTACTACTTCAACGGTAATATTGTTAAATTCCGATACGGCTTGTTTCATAATATGAATTGCTTCGGGTTTATTATCTTCAATTCCGATAGCCCCTTTACTTACATTAAGGGCACGCATAATTAAAACCAATCCCTTTAATACTTCTTCGGTTCTTTCAATCATCAACCTATTATCGCGCGTTAAATAGGGTTCGCATTCGCAACCGTTTAAAAT
>DAINPX010000396.1:2264-3159 GCA_036743235.1 Melioribacteraceae bacterium | reverse complement strand
CAGGGGATAACAAAGGGGTATCCTCATTTAAACTTATTGAAGATGATATTTTTGAAAACTCCGTTTTTATTGAGTTTGTTGATGAAGATAAGAATAATAAAGAAGAAATTCCCGCTACCGAAATCTATCAAAAATATTGTGATTTTATTGATAAAAAGATAAACAAAGAAGAATTTGCAAAATATAAAAAACTATTCGATAAATATGTTATCAGTATCCCTGAAGGTTTAGTAAATAAACCCGAACTTAAAGGGAAGGTAAAAAATTTATATTACGTAAAAAATGAAATAATAAAATATTTTTATAATACAAAAACCGGATTTATAAGAAAAGAGGACAAAAACGAATGCCTGTAAAAGTTAAACAAACTATTATTAAATTTCCCGAACTGGATTTATTAATTCGCGATAGCCACAAAATACGCGGATTTTTTGGTAATTATTTTAAAGATGTTTCTCCGTTATTGCACAACCATTATGCCGATGGCACTAATATTTATAAATACCCGATGGTGCAATATAAAGTTATAGAAAAAATACCTACTTTAGTCGGTTTAAATGAAGGTGCTGAATTACTTAACGACCTTTTTTTAAAAATTGATAAAATGATTTTGGATGATAAAGAGTATTTAATTAACAACAAAAACATTACTACCAATACTTTTGAAGTTACCTTGGAAAACAAGTTGAATTATTACACTACTTTAACACTGTGGATGGCGTTAAACCAAAAAAACCATAAAACGTATTTAGCATTACAAACAAAAGAAGAAAAAGAACAAATGCTTGAAAAAATATTAATAGGCAATATTTTAAGTTTTTACAAAGCAGTTAATTACACTGCCGAAGATAAAATTTTGGCAAAAATTATTTACAGAGAAAAAGAGACTAAATTT
>DAINPX010000396.1:0-2254 GCA_036743235.1 Melioribacteraceae bacterium | reverse complement strand
GATTGGCATGACGGTTACTTTTATTACAAATGCATTGCTTCCTAATTATGTTGGTTTGGGTAAATCGGTTTCACGCGGATTCGGTACAATTGTAAAGGCATAACTATGCAACTGTTTATTGATACTTTCGGTTCATTTTTACACGTTAAAGACCAAATGTTTGAAGTTATTGTTCCCCTGCAAAACGGGGAGAAGAAAAAACATGTAATACCCCCAAGCAAAATTAGTAATATGCTGCTTGGCAGTGGTGTAAGTTTAAGTTCCGATGCGGTAAAATTGGCACTTACAAATAATATAGATATTTTATTTGTTGAATATGACGGTATGCCGTTAGGCAGAGTTTGGCACGGTAAATTAGGTAGCACTGTTAAAATTCGCCGTGCTCAATTAATTGCCGGCTCGTCTGTTACCGGGGTTAACTTTGTAAAAGAATGGATTATAAACAAACTTTCCAATCAAGAAGAATATTTAATTTCATTAAAAAACCATAGAAGCAAAGAAAAAGACTACCTGAATTTTCAGATTGATACAATTATCGGTTGTATCAATAATATTAAAGAAGCCAAAGCAAATACAATTGATGAAATAGCAGATTTAATTAGAGGAAATGAAGGAGTTGCAGGTAGAATTTATTTTGAAACCTTAAGCGAACTTTTACCCGAAGAATATAAATTTAACGGAAGAAGTAAACGCCCCGCTTTAGATCCTTTTAATGCTTTTTTAAATTATGCATATGGTATTTTATACGGTAGAATTGAAAAAGCTTTAATTATTGCAGGTATTGACCCTTACTTGGGCTTTTTGCACAGAGACGATTTTAACCAAAAAAGTATGGTTTTCGATTTTATAGAACCATTTAGAATACTTGCCGATAAAACCGTTTATAAATTATTTACTGCCAAAAAAGTTTCCGGTGTGCATGTAGATAAACTTGAAAAAGGAATGTCTTTAAATAAAGAAGGGAAAACTTTATTAATTAATTCGTTTACAAATGTTTTGGATGAAGAAACAATTAAATATAAAAATAAAAATTATACCAACTTTAATTATATTCAGCTTAAAGCTTTTGAGTTTGCAGGTCTATTAATTAACAGAAACGTTAAAGAAGAGGAATTTGAGAAATATGATTTGCTGGGTGATGTATGATATTAAAGAAGACAGAATTAGAACCAAAGTAAGCAAGTTTTGTATGCAAAGCGGTTTAAACCGCGTGCAGTACTCCGTTTTTTTAGGACAAATTGAACCGAACGAAAAAGATGTTCTAATGCTAAAATGTCAACAAATTATTAACGAAGAAACCGACTCGGTTTATATCTTTCCCATGAGTAAAGATGAACTTAGGGATACTGTTTTGTTAGGACAAGCTTTTGATAAAAAACTGATTACCGATAGAGTTAAGGCATTATTTTTATGAGTGATATCGATTCTTTTTCCATTACACCTTCAACGGTAATAGAGTTTTTATTTTGCCCAAGGTTTATTTATTTTATGAATGTTTTGGATATTCCTCAATTTGAAGAATACGACTTTAAAGTTTTGCTTGGTAGAATGGTTCACACCGAAAAGCTTAATTTAAATAAAGATTACTTAAGAAAAAAAATAAATGCAAAAGCAAAATATACCGATGTTTATATGTCAAACAATTTTTTACGCGGTAAGGTAGATGAAGTTATTGAACTTAATGACGGCACTTATGCCCCTTTGGATTATAAATTTGCCGAATATAAAGATACTGTTTATAAAGCCTTAAAGTACCAAATTTACTGTTATGCCGTATTAATAGAAGATAACTTTAATGTAAAAGTTAATAAAGGTTTTTTAGTTTTTACACGTAGCAACAATAAAGTTATAGAAGTGCCCGTTCCTCCGGAAAGTAAAAAACTGATATATAACAGCTGTAAAGATATATTAAATATTATAGAGACCAACGTTTTTCCTAAAGTAAAAGTAAATAAAAATAAGTGTAGTAACTGCATTTATCGTAATATTTGTGTATTATAACAAAATCCCGACCTAAAAATTATTTTTAAAATTGGGGAATGTTTCTGTAACTTATTATTTTATAATGCGTTAGACCCCCTTGTTTTTACGGAAAAGTGCTTGCCATTCCCCGTTTTGCCTCATTTTTAACCATAAACCCCGTTAAAAAAGGGCTTACCATACGGGGTTTAATTTTGCACTTTTTAGCGTATTGTTTTATAGTTGCAAAAGTTTATTAGTTTTTTATAACCTATTATAATTAAATCTATTACAA
>DAINPX010000395.1:0-3171 GCA_036743235.1 Melioribacteraceae bacterium | reverse complement strand
CAACAAAATACGAGCCGCCCCATGGGTCAATAACTTTTGTAATAGCCGTTTCGTCTTGTAAGTATAATTGAGTATTACGTGCAATACGAGCAGAGAAATCGGTTGGCAATGCAATAGCTTCATCCAATGAATTGGTATGTAACGATTGTGTATGACCTAAAGCAGCAGCCATTCCTTCTAAACATGTACGAACAACATTGTTAAACGGATCTTGTTCGGTTAACGACCACCCGGATGTTTGCGAGTGAGTACGTAACGACATTGATTTGGAATTTTTAGGATTAAACTGTTTAACTAATTTAGACCAAATCAATCTTGCTGCACGCATTTTAGCAACTTCCATAAAGTAGTTCATACCTTGTGCCCAAAAGAACGATAAACGAGGTGCAAAAGTATCTATATCCATTCCCGCTTTTATACCCGTTCTAATATATTCTAATCCGTCTGCCAATGTATAAGCCATTTCCAAATCGGCAGTTGCACCTGCTTCTTGCATATGATATCCCGAGATTGATATGCTATTAAATTTTGGCATGTTTTGGCTGGTAAATTTAAAAATATCTGCAATTATTTGCATACTTGTTGCGGGTGGATAAATATATGTATTACGAACCATATATTCTTTTAAAATATCGTTTTGTATTGTTCCGGTTAACAAGTTATGTGCTACTCCTTGTTCTTCGGCAGCAACAATATAAAATGCCAAAATGGGTAATACGGCTCCGTTCATCGTCATGGATACCGACATTTTATCCAAAGGAATTTTATCAAATAAAATCTTCATGTCTTCAATGCTATCTATAGCAACACCTGCTTTTCCAACATCGCCAACAACTCTTTGATGGTCGCTATCGTAACCTCGATGAGTTGCCAAGTCAAAAGCAACAGATAGCCCCATTTGACCGGCAGCAAGGTTACGGCGATAGAACGCATTGCTTTCTTCAGCGGTCGAAAATCCTGCATATTGCCTTACCGTCCATGGTCTTTGTACATACATTGTACTATACGGACCGCGTAAAAACGGCGCAATACCCGACATATAATCTAAGTGCTCAAAGTTTTTTATATCTTCGTTTGTATAAAGCGGTTTTACGTCTATTTGCTCCATTGTATGCCATATAAGTTCTTCAAGCTTTTTGCCTGTTGCGGCTTCAAGTTTAGCTTGCCACTCTTCTTTTGAAATTTTTGGAGTTTCCAAATTCAAATTTATATTACCAAAATTCGGTTTATTCATTTTATTTTCCTCTTAAATTTTTACGGTACACCGATTAATTAACCGATAATTCAATGCTTTTTGCCTGAACACGTTTTAATAAAGTATAAGCATCACAACCTAAATAAATAAAATCGTTAACTCCCGATGCTTTATGATCTTCTATTTGTTCTTTAGGGTAACCTGCTAAAACTACATATCCGGCAATATTTCTTTCTTTCAACTCTTGCATAAAAGCCGGCACAATTTCCGGATATGTTTCATCGGTCGAACAAATTACAACTACTTTGGCACCCGATTTTTCAAATGATTCTACCGCTTCGGCTGTATTATTTAAAGCATTTGGATATATTACGTCAAATCCTGCAACTTCAAAAAATCCGCGACTAAAATCGGCTCTTCCTTTGTGCTGTTTTACAGGTCCCATTGTAGCCAAAAATAGCTTTGGAGCATAACCGTGTTTACTTTTAAAGTTTTCGGCATTGTCCCGTAATTCTTCAAATATTTCTGCTAATCTATATATTTTTAATGGTGTAACAGAGTAAGATTCTTCAATACCCGAGTGTAGTGAATTTGCAACTTCGCCCAATGTTGCTCCTTCAACAAATGCAGCTATTCCGGTTTCAAATAATTCACTTGAACTTGAATTGCTTAATTTCCCCAATTTGTCTATTATTGCGGAGTGTTTTTCGTTATTTCCGGAAACTCGATATTTTTGTAAAAATTCTGCACGTTTTTTAATAAATGCTGACTTATCAAACGATCTTTTTTCGGGTAAAGTTTCTTTAACGTTAGCATACATATTTGTACCCACAAGAACCGATTTACGTTTTGCCAAATCGGCAATTCTTAAATCACTTACTTTTTTAATCTCGTTTTGAATATATTCGTTTTTAATAGCCTCAACCATACCTCCTTGTTTTTCAACTTCTTGTAATAACGCCCAGCTTAATGTAGCAACTTCATCGGTTAATTTTTCAACGTAATAAGAACCGCCTGCAGGATCTACCAATTTAACTAAGTTAGATTCTTCTTTTAATATTATTTGTGTATTACGAGCTATTCGACGAGTAAATTCATCAGGCGTATTAAACTCTTCGTCAAAAGCATTTGTATGTAAACTATTTATTCCGCCCAATACTGCCGAAAAAGCTTCGGTAGTAGTTCGTAACATATTAACATAAGTGTCGTATTTTGTTTGATTATATTTTGAAGTACGTGCATGAATATATAGTTTATATTTTTCGGGATCTAATCCGTAAGCTTTTACTATATTACTCCACAATAATTTTGCTGCACGTAATTTAGCAATTTCCATAAAATAAAAAGAAGAGATACCAAAAGTAACCCGGATATTTTTAAATACCTTTTCAACCTGTAATCCTTTTTCAACTAATTTGTTTGCATATTCAACAATTGCTGCAAAAACAAAACCAAGTTCTTGAACGGCACTTGCTCCGGCACTGTTATAACCAAAACCGCAAGATCCGATAACTTTTACATTTGGAAAATATTGTTCAGCAAATTCAACACTCTGTTTTAATTCGTCAAAAGCTTTATCAATTGTTATATTTAATTTACCGTAAGCACTTAAACAGCTAATTGGGTCAGAAAAAATGCACCCTTTAATTTTTGTTGAATCGATATTTTGTTTTGTACAATATGCTTTAAGTAACATTAAAAACGGTAAAGAAGTATATCCCGTAAATATATTTAAAGGATATTTGGTAATATCTATACCGTTTAAGGCGCGTGTTAAACTATTTAACCCCGAAATTGATAATCCGTTTCTTCCAACTTCTTCTTCTTTTGCATAATCGGCATCAAGTCCTTTTTGAGTTGCAAAATCTAAACTAAAAGAAATTGCATCTAAACCTCGTTCCAGTTCGTATTTAATCATTTCGTTAAATACTTCGGCATCGGGAGTATTTAATACTTGAGCAATCTGCCAACCTTCG
>DAINPX010000394.1:0-3178 GCA_036743235.1 Melioribacteraceae bacterium | reverse complement strand
CTTCAACTGAACTTAATGATATTAATGAAACTAAAGCAATTAAAACGGTTTTTGGTGATCACGCATATAAAGTTTCAATTAGTTCAACAAAATCAATGACCGGTCATCTATTGGGTGCTGCCGGTGCAGTGGAAGCTATTGCTTCAGTTTTTGCAATTCAAAAACAGTTGATTCCTCCTACAATTAATTTAGATGAACCGGATCCTGAATGTGACTTAAATTATACACCTAAAGTTGCAGTTACTCGAAAAGTTGATTATGTTCTTAGTAATACTTTTGGTTTTGGCGGTCATAATGCTACTTTGATTTTTAAAAGGTTTATTGACTAATTTGTAATGTATTTAAGCCAAATACTAAAATATATTTTTGGTAAGAAAAACTCTTATAAGGGACTCCCTTCCTATTATAAGAGTTTTGATTTATCATCTTTGGAAAAGTTATTGGGTTATAAAATTTATAATCCTTTTATCTATATGCAAGCTTTTTCGCATAAATCTTTTGGTGAATTTGCTTATAACCATTTACGCAGTAATGAGCGTTTGGAATTTTTAGGTGATTCTGTTCTTAATTTAGTTGTTAGCGAATCTTTATACTTAAGATTACCGCATCAAGAAGAAGGAACTTTAACTAAGATTAGGGCAAATATGGTTAAAAAAGAAGCTTTAACTGAAGTTGCCGAAAATTTACAATTAATCAAATTTTTAATTTATGATAAGAAACTAATAAATGATAGTGATGAAGGAATAAAAACTATTACAAGCGATGCAGTTGAGGCATTTATTGGGGCTATATTTTTGGACAAGGGATTTGAAGCTGCAAAAAATTTTGTAATGCAATATATTGTTTTACCAAATCTGGGGCAAAGTTCTTCATTTATTGATACAAATTTTAAAGGACAGCTTTTAGAATTTGTGCATTCAAAAAAATTACCTATTCCGTGTTATAAAGTTGTTAAAGAAGAAGGACCGGAACATGATAAACGGTTTACTATTGATGTTTATTTAAATGAAGAAAAATTAGGTAGCGGATTTGGAAAAACTAAAAAAGCTGCAGAACAATTAGCTGCAGAAGAGGCATTAAATCATTTAAAAAATGAAAAGAAATTAATACTAAGTTAATTATCATATTTTATTTTATCTTTTATTTTTGTATATTTATTTATTGTTTTTTACATATTATTACGGAACGTGGCGCAGCCCGGTAGCGTACTTGAATGGGGTTCAAGGGGTCGTGGGTTCAAATCCCACCGTTCCGACTTAACTAAAGGTACCACGTGTACCTTTTTTATTATTTAAAAAATTACCCTCTCAAAATATGAATAATTTAATTGATAAACCTAAAGACCATTGCGGAGTATTTGGAATTTACAAATCGCAGAATGCTGCCATTAATACTTATTATGGATTACATGCTCTTCAACATAGAGGCCAAGAAGCTGCAGGTATTGTAACTAATAATTTTAACGAAAATGGTAAACATATTTTTAATATTTATAAAGGTTTCGGTTTAGTTAATGAAGTTTTTGCAGATGTTTCTGTATTTGACGAACATTTGCAGGGTGAATCGGCAATTGGGCATAATCGTTATTCTACCACAGGTTCTTCGGAATCAAAAAAGAACATCCAACCTTTTTTGGTTAATTATAGGATGGGTAATTTGGCTGTAGCCCATAACGGTAATTTGACAAACGCAAATAAACTTAGAAATGAATTAGTTGAAGCCGGTTCAATTTTTCAGACTACTAGTGATTCTGAAGTTATTTTGCATTTAATTGCAAAAAGCAGATTTAACGATCAAGTTGAACAAGTTAAAGATGCATTGATAAAAATTGAAGGAGCTTATTGTTTTGTAATTCTAACAGATAACAAACTTATTGCTGCAAGAGATCCTTTTGGTTTTAGACCTCTTTGTATTGGAAAGTATAATGGATCATATATTATTGCATCCGAAACCTGTGCTTTAGATATACTTGGTGCTGAATATATTCGTGATGTTTTACCCGGTGAAATAGTTGTTATAAATGATGAAGTTTTAAAAAGTAAAGTTATTAAAAGTTATATGTTTTCTGAAATGAGAATTACAAAACACTGTATTTTTGAATATATTTATTTTAGCAGACCTGATAGTAAAATTTTTGGAAGTAGTGTTGATAAAATTCGCAGAAAACTTGGAAAAGTTTTAGCAGAAAAATATTGGGTAAAAGATCCGGATGGTGAAAAAGTTATTGTTATAAGTGTACCTGATAGTTCTAATACTGCTGCAATCGGTTATCAAAATCAGTTAGATAAAAAGGGTATTCCTTCTAAACTTGAAATAGGTTTAATACGAAGTCACTATATTGGACGTACTTTTATTTTACCCGGACAACAGAAAAGAGAAATAGGAGTTAGAATTAAATTTAATACGGTAAAAGGAGTACTTGAGAATAAAACTGTAGTAATAATTGATGATAGCATTGTAAGAGGAACAACTTCAAAACAATTAATTAGTTTGATTAGAGAGGCAAATCCAAAATCTATTCATTTTCGAGTTTCTTCTGCTCCCATTTTATTCCCTTGCTTTTATGGAATGGATTTCCCGTCCAAAAAAGAATTAATTGCCAATATTTGTAATAACGAAGTGGACAGAATTGCAGAATATTTAGGTGTTGATTCTTTAGCATATATGACAATAGATGATATGTTAGAGGCGATGGTTGACCATAATAAAAATGATTTTTGTACTGCTTGTTTTTCTGGAAAATATCCGACTGAAATTGATAAAAATTTTAATAAATTACAAAACGAAGTCTAATATGATAAAAAATATCTGGTTAATTGTTCTTATATACTCGGGGTTATTTGCTCAAACTGGTTTTTTTGTAAAGTTTAAGGCAAATGTAGAAAATAACGTAATTGAAAATATAAATAATAAAATAATTACCGATGTACTTTTTGAAAGCGGAAATTTAAACAATAAATCAATATCTGTAAAATACAAACCTTTAAATAGTTATTACTTTAGTAAAGGGAACCCTATTGGAAAAATATTTTTTGTTGATTTTAATGATAATCAATTAAATAGTAGTGCCATAGAAAGTTTTTCATCAATTTCGGATATTGAATATATTGAAGAAAATAAAAAGTATAGCCTAGATTACTTACCTAATGATACTGACATTAACAAACAATGGGCATTA
>DAINPX010000393.1:0-3181 GCA_036743235.1 Melioribacteraceae bacterium | reverse complement strand
CATGAATTTATTCATAGCGTTGTTTTTAAATGTCGTTTTATTTATAACTGTTGCTTTAACCTCAACTTATTATGTTAAATACGATGAGGAAAAGCATACTAACGGCTTAACAATTTGGTCTGTTGATAGGGCTAAAGAGATGTTTAAGGGAAGCAAACCGAACGAAACCGAAGGAGAAAAAGTGAAGGTTAATTATGAAGTATTAGATAATGAAGACGATATAATGTATTTTTCACAATCTGATATGGAAAAAATGGCTGCTAACGAAGGGGATTTGGTTTATTTAAGTGATGCCAGAAAATTTTTAGGTGGTCTTAAGTCCGTGCACTCGGTTTTTGGCAAACCACATTTTGAAGACGGTAAAGTTTACATTAGCAAAGAACACTTGGCAAGTGCACAATTTGTTGAAGGAAAGATTTTAATAGCCGAAAAAGAGATGTAGATTTTATTAAAGACGTTGATTTATTGCAGATTAATATAAAGGGGTGTAGCTTTGTTACACTCCTTTTTTTATTGTGATGGTACAGGTAGAACGATTGTAAATTCCGTCCCTTCGTTAAGCACGCTTGAAACCTCAATTGTCCCTTTATTCTTTTCAACAAATTCCTTACATAATATTAACCCTAAACCGGTTCCGCTTTCATTCATCGTCCCTTTTTTAGAGTTATGTGTGGAAAGATTAAATAACCCGTTTAACGTTTTGTTATCCATGCCGATTCCGTCATCTTTAATTTTTAACTTAACGGATTTATTATTGCTTATTGCAGAAATAATAATATTGCCCCCCTTGTTTGTAAACTTAATTGCGTTACTACAAATATTACGAATAACAGTTCTAATCATTTCAATATCGGAAAAAATGAAATTATTATCTGTAAGTAAATCCGTTAACAAAATTTCTTTAGCTTTTGCTTGCGGACCAAGTAATTCCAAAGTATCTTTAACAACATCATTAAGGTCAAATTCCATTGGGTTAAATTCAATTCGCCCGGTTTGCGAACGGCTCCATTGTAAAAGATTTTCTAATAATTCATACGATTTTTTTGCAACGCCTTCCATTTCTTTAATGTAAGTAATTCTCTCTTCATCGGAAAAATCGTAATAATCCGTTACCAACATGCTGGAAAATCCTAACATTGTAATAAATGGATTTTTCAAATCATGAGCAATAATAGAAAAGAATTTGTCTTTTTCCGCATTCGTTTTTTTTAATTCTTCTTTCGAGTTTTGTAAGGCTAAGTGAGTTTTCACTCTAATTAATAATTCTTGGTTATTAAAAGGTTTAGTAATGTAATCAACGGCTCCTAAGGTTAAACCTTTAATTATATCTTCCGCCTCTGTTTTGGCGGTTAAAAAAATAATTGGAATTTCAGCTGTTTTAGGGTCTTCTTTTAATAATTGACAAACTTGATACCCATCCATATCAGGAATCATAATATCTAATAAAATTAAATTAGGCAAAACTTCTTTTGTAATTTGTAATGCCTGAATACCGTTAGTGGCTACTGCAATATCTAAGTTTTCACCGCGTAAAACATTGCCTAAAAGCTGAATATTTTTGTAATTATCGTCAACAATTAAGACAAGACTATCGTTATTAGTGTTATATGTCATTTTAAAGTCTGTTGTAATTAATAAAGTATCTAACAAATAAATATACTCTAATTAAAAAAAAAAGCCAAATATTAATTTGGCTCTTTTATAAAATAAGTTTAAAATATAAAAAAAATTATTTTTCTACGTAACCGGTATTTTTGGCATAATCGTAAAGTTTTGCATAAAGCATTTTTCGTGCACGGTGTAATCTGCTTCTTACTGTACCTATTGGGCAAGAAAGGAAATCGGCGATTTCTTCATAAGTAAAACCTTCAACATCACTTAAAAGTATAATGGTCTGAAAGTCTTTTGGTAATTCAGATAATGCCTCGGTTACTTCGTCATTTAGTGTATTGCTAAAAGTATCTT
This sequence comes from Melioribacteraceae bacterium, assembly GCA_036743235.1. GTDB lineage: Bacteria > Bacteroidota > Ignavibacteria > Ignavibacteriales > Melioribacteraceae > JAEXOD01. The sequence goes on along the minus strand of DAINPX010000393.1, from coordinate 1,216 downwards.
CAACAATATGTCCGTATTCAACTTCAGTTTCTTTTATATTTTCGTAAAAATTTTGGATATCATCATAATCTACCTTGGTGGGAGATTTTTGAATTCTTCTGTATTCATTTATATAAGTATTACGCATAATACTATATAGCCAAGCCTTACAATTAGTGCCACGTTCAAATTTATCAAAATATTTAAAGGCTTTTAAAAATGTTTCTTGCAAAAGGTCATCGGCTTCGTCAGTATCATTTGTCATTTTTAAAGCAAAATTGTATAATGCTTCTTTATGTGGTACTGCAAGCGTTTCAAAATCATAATGTTTTTGTTTTTCGCTTTCTGTTAGTCTTAAATTATGTGTGTTGTTCATTTTAGTCACCTAAATTTTGTGGCTTTATTAAGCAACTACATATGTTTCAAAAAAGTTCAAATTTTAAGACAATATATCGAATTATTTAATTGTATATTTTGAAAGTGATAAACCGATTTTATTTGGTTAGTTTCTAAAAAATTAATAAGTTAATACTAGTGAATTTGGTACTGTTTTTATGTTAAGAAGAACGATTTGGATGCAGTTTGTAACTACAGATACAATTAAAATATACTACTTAAAAAACGTTTTTAAACAAAATTGAACAAGCTAAATAGGATAAAAGTATTCTTTTATATAATTAACAACTAATTAAGATAATTTATTAATAAACTGAAGAACGAAGTATGGGATTATTTACCGGAAAGAAAACATTTAAGGGCGGAGTTCATCCAAACGAGTTTAAGGAACTTACCGAAAACTTGGCATTTGAGCTTATGCCTAACCCAAAGCAGATAGTTATTCCGTTAAATCAGCACTTGGGTAAACCGGCAAAACCGGTTGTAAAAAAAGGGGATGTAGTTAAATCCGGAAGCTTGTTGGCGGAAGCGGACGGTTTTATTTCTGCTGCAATTCATAGTTCGGTTAGCGGCAAAGTATCTAAAATTACAAAAGGTGCTAATGTTTCGGGTTTTCCGAAAGATGCCATTATTATTGATGCAGCCGAAAGTAACGAATATGAAAATTTTGAACCCTTAGATTTTGCAGAAGTAACGGGGGATATGATTAGAGAGAGAGTAAAAATTGCCGGAATTGTTGGACAAGGCGGTGCTTCTTTTCCGACTTATGTAAAACTATCACCTCCAAAAGATAAGGTTATTGACGTTGTTATACATAAGTCGGAAAAGAAGCACCGCCTTG